>JAFGIX010000027.1 GCA_016929395.1 Candidatus Zymogenus saltonus | reverse complement strand
GGGATAAGCATTAGGGGGGCAAAATTTGCCCCCCTTTTTTTAGACAATGGACATACAATGGGCTTAAGCCCCTTGTCTATCGGCCCCTTGTCCAGCGGCCCATTGTCCAACGGCTCATTATTCAGCCAGTCTATTCACAGCTCAATAAAAAACAATCCCCCCAATTTTTTTCTTGACAACTATATACAAAATATATATATACTTTATTCATAGCAGGCCCACCCATGAATGGAACGATTTTTTTTTTGCTACTACCAAATCCGTTTTGAGGAAACAAAATGTCAATAAAATACGCCATCCTCGGACTCCTTCACTACAAGGATATGCACGGATACCGCATCAAAGCGCATATCGAGAGAAACTTCGGCAACATGTGGTCAATAAATTACGGGCAGATCTATCCCAACCTGAAAAAGATGGAGGAGGAGGGGCTGGTAACCAAAAAGGATATCCCCCAGGAGGGAGCCCCGGACAGGAAGCTCTACGCCCTGACGAAAGAGGGGCGGGAGGCCTTCACGGAGTGGCTTTTCTCACCGCCGGAGAGGGGGATGCTCATCAGGGACCAGTTTCTCTTGAGATTTATATTCTTCGGCTTCGGCGATAAGAAAGCCTCTCTCGGGCTTATCGACGAGCAGATAGAGAACTACAAGATACAGTACGAGGAGCGGAAGAAAAACGTGGTCAGGTGGGAGGATTACGATATCTACGTACGCCTCGTTGCGGAGCTCGGATTGAATTTCAACGAGATGGTGCTGGACTGGCTTTATCACGCAAGGAGGGAGATAAAAAAGAGCATCGAGGATGATCTCGCCAAGGCGGCGGGACAGCTGGGCCGTTGACGAAGAGATTTGACTGGGTCGGGAGGATTATGGGATTTCCGGGAATGTTTGGCGCAACGGCTTGACGGGACGGCTGCAGGAAGGTTCTATTTTATAAAAACATATATCTGAAAAAAATATCGGGGGTATAAATTGAAATTCAGCGGAATAACACTGGTGACCGGGGCGGCGGGATTCATGGGGAGCCACGTGGTGGAACATCTCGCGAAGGCGGGCGTGAAGGTAAGGGCCACCGCCCGCCCCAGAAAAGACCTCTCGTTTTTTACGAAGCTCGGGGTCGAGTACGTCGCCGCGGACCTCACCAAGCCGGAGACCCTTCCCCCCCTGTTCGTCGGGAACGTGGACAGGGTCATGCACCTGGGGGCGATATGCAACTTCTCCACGCCGTACGAAAAGCTCCGCCCCACAAACGTCGTGGGGGTCGATCTCATAACCGACCTTGCCATGAAGAAGGGGGTAAAGCGCTTCGTCCACGTGACCTCGACCAGCGTGTACGGCCTATACAAGGGCACCCCTTTTAAAGAGGACGGCCCGAGGGAGCCGAACACCGACTACGGCCGGAGCAAGCGGGACGGCGAGGACGTCCTGTTCAAGAAGATCGAAAAGGGGCTGAACGCGGTGTTGTTGAGGCCCTGCACCGTTTACGGCCCCCGCTGCACCGACGGGGCGGGAAAAGCCTTTTCGAGACCGACCGACATCTCGGCGATTCCGGGAAAGGGGAAAGTACTCCTCTCCAACGTCCGCGCCGAGGACGTGGCCGCCGCCGTCGATCACGCCTCAAAGCTCGACGTAAAGCCGGGGGAGGTTTACAACATCGGCGACGGCTCGTACCCCACCCTTGAGGAGGCGCTGATTGAGGCCGCCCTCGCCTTCGGGAAGAAGCCCCCGAAGCTCCACCTCCCCTTGGGTGTCGTCAAGGCCGCGGCGAAGGTGGACGGCTTTATATCCGGGATGAAGAGGAAGGTACCCGACCTCGAGTACGACGCCACGAAGTTCCTCTACGACGACTACATCGTGGACAACACCAAGCTTATCAAAAACGGCTTCAAATACAGGTATCCCGATTTTGTGAAATCGATGGCGGAGATCGCGAAGCTGTTTGCGGAGGGGAAGCTGGAGATGCGATAATGGATGTTATCTGCCTGGGAAGCGGAAATCCAGTAAATTATGTGTCATTCCCGCGAAAGCGGGAATCCAGAGGGGCGGGCCGTGTGCGGTGAGTTGTTGATATTTTACTGGATTCCCAATCAAGTTGGGAATGACAGAATAATTCCCAGTCAAGCAGGGGGTGCAATGAATGTCATTCCCGCGAAAGCGGGAATATGGACGGGTGTGAGGACGAAACAGCAAAGAGAGAATAATAAATAGACTTTATAAAAGGAGCAGTTATGAGTCAGGTAATAGTAATTACGGGACTGGCTGACGGCATGGGCCGTCACGTGGCGAAGATGCTTGCCGAGAAGGGAAACAGCATCGCCGGGTTTGACGTGGACGCAAACGGTATAGAGTCGCTGAAGAAGGAGCTTGATAAGGTATCGGGGGGGAATGCGAAGCATCACCTGGTCGCCCTCGACATCACCAACAGGAAGGGAATCCTGAAGTTCAGGGACGAGGTCTTGAAGAAGTACGAAAAGATCGACACGGTGCTTTCGAACGTGGGGATAGGCTTCTTCGGCCCCTTCGAGGAAATCGACCTCGAAAAGGCGCTCAAGTGCCTCGAGATTAACGTGATCGGCGCCATGGCGATCTTCCAGGCGTTCATCCCCCACATGAGGGAGCGAAAAGAGGGGAAGCTTATCGCCATGTCCTCCATCGTGGGGCAGGTTCCATTTCCGTTCGAATCGATCTACACCGCCTCGAAGTTCGGGCTCGAGGGGTGGATACAGGCCCTGAAATACGAGCTCGATCCCTTCGGGATAAAGTTCGCGGTAATATCACCGGCCCAGGTCTCCACGTCCTTTGCCGCAAAGATACACAAGCTCCCGCCGAAGGACTCCCCCTACAGGGAGAGGGTCAAGAAGTTCATAGACAAGGACAACGAGATGATCAAGGACGCGCCTACGCCCGAGTTTGCGGCGAAGGTGATAGTCAAGGTCGTCGAGAAGAAGAAGCCGAAGCTCTTCAACCAGATCGAGTTCCAGAGCAAGGTCTTCTACTGGCTCAACAAGATGTCCCCCCGCTGGTTCAGGGATTTTCTGGTGCTGACAATAATGGACATCAGGAAATAGACCGGTTTTTTGGTTTTGGGATGGGCGCGAAGCCACAGCAAGCTTGTTGATATATATGACTTGAATGAATGCAGAATGGCAGGGGAAGACGGTTTTTTATCGGCAACGGTAGGAGTACGACAAGGTTTAAAGATTCGACACGATGGTATTTAGGAAAAATTCACCTTGTAAAAATTGAGAGCTCATATTATACTATTAGTAACTATTAGCGATATATGTTATTGGTAGTATTAAAGGAGAATAGAAATGGCAGTGAACAAGACCGCAGATAAGATGATGGGGGACAGCCGGGTCGAGCGCCTCAAGTGGGAGATCATCAACGCCCCCCAAGAGGTGAGCGTGGAGCGGGCGCGCTATTTCACGAGGGCTATGGAGAAGAACTGGGACAAGGACCCGCTGACGAGGCTCAGCACCGCGTTTGCCGAGATCCTCGACAACGTAAGCGTGGTTATCTACGACGACGAGCTTATCGTAGGGACGAGGACGGAGAAGAAGAAGGGCGCCCCCCTCTTCCCCGAAAACAAGTCGATCTGGATCAAGGGCGACCTGGATACCTTCGAAAAGAGGATTCTGCAGAAGGCGCTGATCACCGAGGCGGAGAAGAGGGAGCTCGCCGAGGAGATCCTCCCCTTCTGGGAGGGGAAGAGCGTCGAGTACCGCCTCGAAGAGCTCCTCCCCCCGGACGTGGTGGAGGATATGGATAAATATATCTTCACCATGATGCTCGAGATAACCTACGGCATCGGCCACTTCACGATGGATCACACGAAGGTGTTGAAGGTTGGATTAAAGGGGATGGTAGATGAGGCGAGGGCGCTCAAGGATAAACTGCCGGAGAAGGAAAAAGCGGGCGAAAAGGGCCTCTTCTACGACGCGGCCATACGCTCCCTCGAGGCGGCGGTCCGCTTTGCCAACAGGTACGCGAAAAAGGCCGCCGAGATGGCCGACGCCGAGACCGATCCTGCCAGAAAAGAGGAGCTGAAAAAGATATCGGCGGTCTGCTCGAAGGTCCCGGAGCACCCGGCCGAGACCTTCCACGAGGCGGTACAGAGCGTCTATTTCATCCATCTGCTCTCCCAGATAGAGTCGGGGGGAAACTCGATCTCGTTGGGAAGGATAGACGAGATACTGAACCCCTACTACGAGGCGGACGTGGCCAAGGGCGCGATAACCAGGGACGAGGCGAGGGAGCTGACAAGCCTAATGTTTCTCAAGACAAACGAGATATGGAACGTCCTCGAGGAGGCGTTCATCCCAGGCGGCGAGGGGACGGAGGGGAAGACCACCCAGAACGTCGTCGTGGGGGGGATTGGAACAGACGGCAAGGATCAGACGACCGAGCTCTCCTACATCGCCCTTGATGCCTTCGCCGACATAAACACCGTGCAGCCGAACTTCGGGGTGAGAATTAACAAAGACACCCCGGAAGACTTCTTTAAGAAGGCCGTGGAGTACGCCAGGGACGGTGTCTTGATGCACTTCTTCAACGACGAGGCGATAGTCGAGTCTCTAATGGAAGCCGGCCACACCTTGGAGGACGCCCGGGATTACGGCGTCGTAGGGTGCCTGGAGCCGAACGCCCAGGGTAAGACATTCGGCTCGACGTTTGCCGTCCAGTTCAACGGTATAAAGTGCCTGGAGCTTGCGCTGTCAAACGGCGTGGACAACACCTTCGGTCTCCAGTCCGGTCTCGAGACGGGGGGGCCGGAGGCCTTCAAGTCTTTCGACGACGTTTGGAACGCCTACACGACGCAGGTCTCCCACTTCATAAAGCAGATCGTCAAGGGGATGGACTGCCTCGACAAGTCGATAGCCGAGCTCGTCCCATCACCCTTCGCCTCCGCGATGATCGAGGGGACTCTTGAAAAGGGTACCGATGCGACCAAGGGTGGGGCCCTCTATAACTCCACCGGAGTTCAGTTTATCGGCTTTGCCAACGTGGCGGACGGCCTCTACGGCATCAAGAAGGCGGTATTCGAGGACAAGGCCGTGACGATGGAGGAGCTCTTCGAGTGGCTGGAGGAGGACTGGATGGACGCCGAGGATAAGCAGTCCTATTTCCTCAACAAGATCCCGAAGTACGGAAACGACATCGACGAGGTCGACCAGATGGCGGTAAGGGTCTTGAACCACTACTGCGACGAGCTGGCCAAGTACAAGAACTTCAGGGGGGGCGCCTTCTGGCCGGGGATTTTCTCGGTCGGATTTCACGTCGCCTTCGGCTACTTCACCGCCGCCACCACCGACGGCCGCTGCGCCGGAAACGTCCTGGGAAACGGCCTCACCCCGACCACCGGAAACGCCCTTGACGGTCCAACGACGGTCGTGAACTCGGTGACGAAGCTTCCGCTGAAGAGGCTCTACAACGGGGCGAACCTCAACATCCGTTTTCCCGGAAAGAAGGTAAAGATCGAAAACGTAATGGCGTACATCAGGACCTACTTTGACAAGGGGGGGCTTCAGGTGCAGTTCAATGTTCAGGACAGCAAGGTTCTGAGGGCGGCCCAGGAGCATCCCGAACAATACCGGGACCTCACCGTCAGGGTCAGCGGCTACTCGGTGCTCTTCACAGGGCTTTCCGACACCGCCCAAGACGAGATCATCAGCAGGACGGAGTACGAGCTGTAGCGAGAGTGGGGGGTGCCGGGGAGACGGCATGTTTTTCAGCAGTGGAGGAGCAGGGGGATAGGTCTTTTTGCGGATCGAAGCGTAGGCGGTAATCCTGCCCATCGCTTCAGATAGTATAAATTTTTAGATTTAAAACCGAACATAAGCTCTAACGGAGGGGATAGATGAGCAAGGTCATGTCGATGAAGGAGGCGATCGAGAAAAACGTCAGCGACGGCTCGTTCCTCTATATAGGCGGGTATATCGCGAGGCCGCCCTTTTCGGCGATACACGAGATAATAAGGCAGAAGAAGAAGGATCTCACCGTAACGAGGTCGAACGCCGCCGACGGCTTCGACATGCTGATCGGGGCCGGGTGCGTAAAGCGCTTCATAGCGACCTTCCTCTCTCTGGGGCTCTACGGCCTCGCCCGCTGCTACAGGAGGTCGATCGAGAAGGGGATCCCCCACAAGATAGAGCTTGAGGAGTACTCGAACCTCTCGCTTCCCATGATGCTGATGGCGGGCGCCTTGGGTATGCCCTTCGTGCCGGTCAAGGACATGCTGGGGACAGATCTTTTGAATATCAAGTCGTTTATGGGGGATAACAAATACAAGATGATCGACTCCCCCTTCGACGGAAGCCCCACCTTGCTCGTGCCGGCGCTTAAGCCGGACGTGGGGATAATCCACGTCCAGCAGGCGGACGAGAACGGCAACGCCCAGATGTGGGGGATCGGCGGCGACTGCCGCTGGGGCGCCAACGCCTCCGAGAAGGTGATAGTGAGCTGCGAGAGGATTGTATCGAGAGACGTTATCGGCCTCGATCCCTCAAGGACGATAGTCCCGGACTTCAAGGTGGTTGCCGTGGTGGAGGAGCCGTTCGGGGCGCACCCCGGTTACGCCGCGGGATTCTACGACGTAGATTTTATCTTCGGCTCCCTCTACCAGAAGGCGTCCAACACAGTGGAGGGCTTCCAGGAGTTTCTCAACGAGTGGGTTTTCGGCGTAGCCGACAGGACGGAGTACACTCAGCACTACATTGAGAAATTCGGCTACAGGCAGTTCGAGAATCTCAAGGCGCGCTTCAGCTTCAGCCCGCCGGTCAGCTACGAGTATTAATATCAACGGCTCCCTTTGATGGGGGCTTTTCCTGAATAAGAGGATTTGAAATTTGAGGGAGGTCTTTGATGTCGGAGCATCCTAACGACTATATAAAGCCGGAGCTTATGGCCTGCTGCGGGGCGAGGGAGATAAGGGATGGCGACAGGGTGATCGTGGGAACGGGCTTTCCCACTATGGCCGCAAACATCGCCAAGCACACCCACGCCCCGAACTCCGTGATGATGCAGGAGGCGGGCTCCTACGACGCGGTGCCCAGGCGCCCCGCCCTCTCTGTTGGGGACCCCTGCCTCAACCCCGGGGCCGCCATGATAGGCGGGCTTGTCGAGATCATGGGGATGTTTTTACAGCGGGGCTGGGTGGACGTGGGATTTCTCTCAGGGAGCCAGGTGGACAAGTTCGGAAACATAAACACGACCGTGATAGGCGACTACTACAATCCGAAGAGCCGCCTGCCCGGAAGCGGCGGGGCGAACCCGATAGGCTCCCTCGTCAAGAGGGTTCTGATCATCGCCCTCCACGACACGAGGAGGTTGGCTGAAAAGGTCGACTTCGTCACCACCCCGGGCTACATAGACGGGCCCGGCGCCAGGGAGAGGTGGGGCCTGCCCAAGGGCACCGGCCCCTGGGCCCTCATCACCAATAAGGCGGTCTTGAAGTTCGACGAGGAGACAAAGGAGGCCTACCTCGCCTCGTATCATCCCGACAGCTCCGTGGACGAGGTGGTAAAAAACACCCCGTGGGATCTCAAGGTCGCCGACGACGTTCACGAGACGGAGCCCCCCAGAGCGGACGAGATCCGCGTCCTGAGGGAGATCCTCGATCCAAACAGGATGATAAAGATATACGAGGGTAGGGGCTACGTGTAGGATTTCGCGTGGGACAATTACGTGTGGGATAATTACGTGTGGAATAATTAATATTTCTTGGAGTAATAAAATGGAGTATTCAAAGGCCCTTTCCGATTTCTGCGCAAGGCTGACCTACGGCGACATCCCGGATGACGTCGCCCACAAGGCGAAGCTCTGCATTCTCGATTATCTCGCAAACGTCTACGGGTCGCTTAAGCTCGACGCCGTCAAGGGGGTGGCGTCCTACATAAAGTCCTTGAATGGGCCGAATGAGGCGACCTGCGTCGGCTTAAGGTTCAAGTCGGGGATTCACAACGCCGCCTTTATCAACGGGACGGCGGCGGAGGCGATCGAGTCTCAGGACGGTCTCCGTTTCGGCGGAAACCACCCCGGAACCGCCGTGATCCCCGCGGCCTTCGCCGTGGCCGAGAGGCTCTCGGAAAAAAGGAAGGTTGGCGGAAAGGAGGTCATCACGGCGATCGTCGCCGGCTACGAGGCGGCCGACAGGCCCGCCGCGGCGATGCACCCGAGGCACACGCTGTCCGGCTTTCTCCCGACCGGGACGACCGGCACATTCGGCGCCGCCGTCGCCGCGGCAAAGCTGATGGGACTCGACCCCGAAAAAATGTCAAACGCCCTCGGAAACGCCGGCTACATCCTCCCCGTCTCGATGGCGGAGCAGCTCATGGGGGGCTACACCGTAAAGATTGTCCAGGGGGGGCAGGCGGCCTCCGCGGGGATAACCGCTGCGTTTCTGTCGTATGCGGGGATCACCGGGATGCCGAGCGTCTTCGAGGGCACCCAGCTGGGCGGCGGCTTCTGCAAGATAACCACCGACTTCGACCCAGCCTACGAGAGGATCACCGACCGGCTGGGGGAGCACTACACCATAATGGATATCTACTTCAAGCCGTACACCGCCTGCCGGCACACCCACGGCGCCGCCCAGGCGACCCTGGAGCTGAAGGCCGAGAGGGAGTTCGGCCCCAAAGATGTTGAGGAGGTCAAGGTCTTCACCTACGGAATCGGAGTGATAGCCGTCGGGAAGGGGGTTAAGGAGAACGACTCTATCGTAAACGCCCAGTTCTCGATTCCATACGTCGTCTCGGTGACCATCGCCGACAACGACCTGGGGCCGGAACAGCTCACCGAGAAGCGCCTCGCCGACAGGTCGCTCATAGATTTCACCAAGAAGGTGAAGGTCGACTACGACGACGAGATCAACAAGATGTATCCGGAGAAGACCGCCAGCAGGGTCGAGATTACGTTGAAGGGCGGCGAGGTGATCAAGAAACAGGTGGAGATACCGAAGGGGGACCCGAGGGATCCTATGGAGGCGGACGACCTCGCGGCGAAGATCAAGCGCTTCGCCCCGGAGAGAAATGAGGCCGACCTCGATAAATTGATCGAGGCGACGCTAAAGCTCGAATCCGTCTCCGACATTCGGGAGATAACCCGGTTGATGGAGTAGATTTCGACTTCTAATATTCTAATATTTAAGGGAGAACCGAAGATATGGACTTCAACTTCAGCGACGAACAGAACATGCTGATAGACACCCTGAGGACGATGGGGGAGCGGGAGAACTTCAAGGAGCTGGCGAAAAAAGTCGATGAGACGGGGGAGTTCCCCTGGGAGCTTCTTCCCAAGTACGCCGACTTGGGGCTTTTGGGGATGAGTCTCTCCGAAGAGAACGGCGGCGGGGGCCAGCCTGTGATAAACACGGTCCTCGCAATCGAGGAGCTCGCCAAGTTCAGCCCTATGATCGCCGCCCCTATATTCGAGTCGAACGTGGGGCCTGTGAGGGTGGTCGATATGTTCGGCACGGAAGAGCAGAAGAAGGCGATCATCCCGAAGGTCGCCAAGGGAGAGTACTCGGTATCCGTCTGCATGACGGAGCCGGAGGCGGGAAGCGACCTCACCTCCCTCACCACGAAGGCCATGTCGGACGGCGATCACTATATCCTCAACGGGACGAAGACCTTCATCACCGGCGGCGGCCACGCCAGCCACTACATGGTTTACTGCAGGGTGGACGACACCCCCGGCTACAAGGGAATAGGGGGGCTTCTTGTGGAGAAGGACACCCCCGGCTTCTCCTTCGGAAAGCAGGAGGTATTCATGGGACTTCGCGGGATGCCCTCCTGCGACCTGATATTCGAGGACGTGAAGGTCCCCAAGGAGAACCTGATCGTTAAGGCTGGTGAGTTTAAGAACCTGATGTCCACCTTCGACGTGGAGAGGTGCGGGAACGCCGCCATGTGCCTGGGGACGGCCGGGGGGGCGCTGGACGCCGCCAAGGCCTACGCCCAGGAGCGCTCCGCCTTCGGGCGCCCGATCTGCGAGTTCCAGGCGGTGCAGTTCATGATAGTCGATATGGCCATGAAGCTCGACGCGGCGAGGCTTCTGGTCTACAGGGCCGCCACCAGCGCCGGGAGGGGGTTTCCCTCGATTTACGAGTCCGCCATGGCGAAGTGCTACGCAAACGAGATGGCGGTCGACGTCACCGGAAGCGCCATGCAGGTCTTCGGAGGCTACGGCTACAGCGCCGAGTTCCCGGTGGAGAGAATGGCAAGGGACGCTCGCGCGTGGGGGGTCGCCGGCGGGACGGTCCAGATGCTCAGGATCACGATGGCGAGCCTGCTGTTCGGAAGACGCTTCGACCAGAGGAAGGGGAAGTAACCGACGGCGGTTTTAAGGCCGGAGCAAACTGTGAGCGATTTGTAATCTGCGAAGATAAATCTATAAGCGAATTTACTATATGGTTTGAAGGGCGGTTTTCAAAGCCGTCCCGTAACAAGGAGGAATTATATGGGAAAATATTACAGGGACGCCGATCACCTCTATGAGATCTATGGGTATTTTTTGAATCAGATACTCACCGACGACAAGATCGGCCCGAAGATGGCGAAATCGGGGATTATAATCAAGTTCATCTACACCGACCCGGACTGCGAGGTCACCATCGACCTCAAGAATCCCCCGAAGGAGAAGGGATCCTACGGGACGTACTACCTCGGCCCGTGCGACGTGAAGGAGGATGTCTGGTCGAAGCAGGCGGCGGACTTCTCCCACAGCTTCTGGCACGGCCACGAGAACCCGGTCGCCGCGGTGACCAAGGGCCACGTGAAGCAAGGGGGAAAGATCACCGCGATGATGAAGCTCCTGCCGGTGGTAAGACCCTCCTTCAAGCGCTTCCCCGAGGTGCTGAAGGAGATGGGCTACGAAGACCTGATCATCGTCAAGGGGAAGAAATAGCGGGTAATTCTGGGAAGAGTCGGTGGCTATTGTGTTTCAAGATTTCAAGGGACGGAGGGAGCTTTGAAGGGGGAGGAGATAGTCGACCTTATAACGCGGTTTGTTAAGTCGAATCCGAACAACCAAATCCCGGAGCGCGACGGATTGAAGATATTCGAGGAGCCGCAGGTAGCCTTCGCCGACGGGAACGACCCCATGTACGAGGAGCTGAAGGAGAAGTCGGTCATCGGCCCTCACCACAGGTCGCCCCGGGAGTGGCTCGAAGGGGCGAAGGGCGTGATCTCGTACTTCCTCCCCTTCTCAAGGGAGATAGTGGAGAGCAACGAAATAGAGGGGCTTCCCTCCGACGAGTGGTATATGGCCCGCTACTGGGGGGAGGAGTTCAACAACCTTCTGAGGAGCCACATCGTTGGGGCGATCGAGGAGGCGGGGCACAGGGCCGTTGCCCCCGTTGTCGCGGAGGGATTCGAGACATTTTTCATAACGAGCAATTGGTCGGAGCGGCACACGGCGTTCATCGCCGGGCTGGGGACCTTCTGCCTCTCCTACTCCCTCATATCGGAGAAGGGGTGCGCCGGGCGCTACGGGAGCGTGGTAACGGACATCGACCTTCCGGCCTCATTGAGGAGGGCCGTGGGATTGATGGACAACTGCCTTGGCGACGGAAACGGGGCCTGCGACGTGTGCATCAGGCGGTGTCCGGCGGGCGCCATCACGAGAGAGGGGAAAGACCACGAGAAGTGCAGGGCGTTTATCATTGAAAAGATAGAGAGCGTGTATTCCGAGAGGCACGGGTACTTTGCCGGTGGGTGCGGGAAATGCCAGACAAATGCCCCCTGCGCGAGGACGAATCCCCGGAGGGGCGGGTAGGTCGGGCGGAAGGGTCTGATATGTAGGTTTTTCGTTATCGTGAGCCGAAGGCTGCCTGGCGATTTGATCGGCGTATTATAGTATTATAGTTGAGATTATAATTGATATTGTTGAAATTGAATGGAAGCCGTTTTTGTCCTTTGTGCTTCCATTTTTTTATGGGCGTTGGATCCCATGGATTTCGGAAGCTCATGGTCAACGTTTTTTAATGGGTAAGAATCGGGTTTTCGTATTATATATACGCGGTTGGAAATGGAGCAAGTATCTGGAACGCTCATTTGCTATATCGCGGCGCTCGTAAGGGTAAAGCGAATCTTCAAGACCGGCGGCGATATGGGGCATATGGGCGGGGATTACATAATCGACGGGAGAGGACGGATCGCAGGGGTCGTGGGGGGCGGGAGGCTGTCGGCAAGAAAATGGTTTTTTCGATTTAGAACGGCAATTCGATATTGAGGAGCCGAGTTTTTCATCTTTCCCCCACTCCCCGTCGGTCAGAAAATAGAAATTCCCCCGACCCTTGGATCAATCGCGGGTCGAGTTGATGATTGATCCCCTGTATATCAGCCTCGCCATCTTAGGAGCCGCCGGGTTTTCGGTCTCTTCCCCTCTCTTTATCGTTACCGCAAAGGGGGCGCCCGAGCCGGATCTTATGGAGTCAATTTTGAAATTGGCCTCCATCCCCTTTTCAACAAGGAGCGTGAATCTGGCGTCGTAGTGGTCGACCGATGTCCCGTTTACGATAATCCCCGATACCAATAAACCGCCGTCCGAGGCCACGGTCTTGATATTGTTTACAAAGAGGCCGAATCCTATGTACTGCACGTCTTTTGACGTGGGGTCTATCCACCCCGGCTCGGAGAGTATCTGCTTCAGTGCGAGGGCCTCCATCACGTCATCGGCGTTTTTAAGGGCCTCCGCCGTCTTTTTGCGCAGCGAGGTAACCTCCATCACTAAAAAAATTGTTATGATGAAGTTGAACAGGACGATTGCCGATACGATCGCCGCAAAAAGTCTCTTGAGTCTGTATCTCGAATCCGGATCTAATTTGTTTATGCCGTCCGTGAGCCGCTTCAGTTTTTCCTTTATTCCTTTCACCGTATCAATCCTCGTACATTTCATAGCCGTTGAAAGACTCCTGCTCCATTATACTGCATAGGTGGAATAATTCAAGGAGAGACTGATGTTTTGAGCAAAAATGTTTTTTACCGCCCCGTCGTCCCTGAAATTAAGGAAGGTTTTTTTAAACGGCCATGACATTGAAGCATATGTCATTCCCTTGAAAACGGGAATCCAGAAGAATGGGTCATCGAGTGGCTTTTGTCATTCCCGTGAAAACGGGAATCCATATTAATATCTTTCTGGATTCCCAATCGAGTTGGGAATGACGGTATAAGTTCCCAATAGGGGCAGGAATGACGATGTAGGTTCCCAGTCGAGCTGGGAATGACGGTATAGGTTCCCAATCAAGTTGGGAATGACATCTGGATTCCCTGACTGTTCAGCAATGTTTTTTTCTATTTTCAATTGTGTCGAGAACGAAGGAATAGATGCCTTGCGCAAATATTTATAAAACAATATAACAAATTAGAGTTAATATATTTACATGATGATGCTTTTCGTCGCGGGAATAAAAATATAAGTTTAAGGAGTGGTGAAATGCCGGGTCAAAAAAATAAAAAACTTGAATTAATGACCTGGGTGATGGTACAATTGAACAATTTTTTTCATGGAAAAGCACACACCTTTTTCATCCCTTAAAGAGGGAGAAGCCGTTCAGAGTATGGCGGACGAAGGAATGTTATTGGTCAGATCCGTTGCGGAACTGTACTTCAAAGACCTCGCGGATACTCTCCCGACAATCTCCGCAAGCGACGAGTTCTACTTCTTCCCGCACCTCCCGCTTAACGGGAGCGATCCGGTAAGATTAATGGAATCCCTTGACCCTGATGAGATCGGGGAGTTTGTCTCAAGGCTCAGGGGGTATCTGGGCCGACTGTCTTAAATAAAAGGCGAAGACCTCGACGCCGAAGGAGAGGTCGATCTGGCCCTCCTTTGTGGGAGCATATCGGGCGCTGTAAGGGAGCTTTCCGACTCCCCGGAGGATTACCCCGTCTGGCTGAGAGACCCCGCATTTTCCCTGACGATCCTTATGGAGTCCTTATCGAGAATCGGCAGCCTGGCCGAAAAGTTCAAGGATGAAGACGGCCTCGATACGGCCGAAAGGCTAGTGACGGAGGGGCAGGTCCTTATAGGGAACGCTGCGAGAAGCCTGATCGATACGAAGCGGAGGCCGGAGGGGTCTCTGCCGTCGGCGGTTGCGGTAGATGCGGCGAGGAAGATGACACGGGACTGTATCGATTTCATCGGGGGGCCGTATATAGATGGAATCGAGGCCCTTGGGAGAACCGGTAAGGAGAACGGCCGGGTAGATCGTGAAGCGGGGAGGCTTATAGACGCCCTTAAAGATTACGGGGAGGCCCTGGACGGAATCAAGGTCGGCAAGCGTTTCTCCCCCGGCGCGGACTACATCTCCCGGGTCTTGGGGGAGAGCTACGGAGAGGAGAGGAATCTTGACGAGATCGAGGAAATGGGCAGGGAGGAGTTCAAGAAGGGGATTGAGCGCCTCGAGGCGCTGGGAGGATCGAAGGGTGAATGGCGTGACGCCTACGAGTCTTACTTCCCGCCGAACTTTTTCCCCGATGACCTTATCGGCACCTACTCCTACGAGGTCGAGAGGATAAGGGGGCACCTCGAAAGATCGGGGGTCATAGATACCCGCTGGGCGGGGGGGCTTTCCATCGATGAGGTTCCCCACTACCTCCGGTCTGTGAGGAGCGCCGCGGCCTATTCCGCCCCGCCGCCGACCGGGGGAGATAGTGTAAAGAGACAGGGCGTTTTCTACATCATACCGTCGCTTCCGGGGGGCGGGGAGGGCGACGTGGACGAGCTGAGAAAATCTCACAGGGAGTTCATCTTCATGACGGCCCACGAGACCTACCCGGGCCACCACCTCCTCGACGGCGTCAGGACTTCGCTTGAGAGCCAAATCAGGTCGAGGATAGAATCCCCCCTCTTCTACGAGGGGTGGGCCTGCTACTCCGAGACCCTCCTTCTGGACTCCGGCTACCTTCGGGGAACGGAGCATGAAAATGGGCTTTTTCTCCAGCTTTTGAGGAGGGACGCCTGGCGCTGGGCCAGGCTCCTGATAGATATAGGCCTTAACAGGTTTGAGATGACGATCGATGAGGCCTCGGCCCTCCTCGAGATCGTGGGGAGGCCGAAGGCAAGGGCCGCGATAGAGGCCTTTCGGATTGCGATGACGCCAGGCTACCAGCTCACATACGCCCTTGGGAAACACGAGTTTTTGAGGCTGGGAGACATGTGCATGGGGGGTCTGGGGGCGAAGGGATTTCACCGGAATGTTCTCTTTGGCGGGGAGATACCCTTTCGATATGTAGAGGACAGGCTGAGGGCGGAGATGGATAAGGCTCAAGATTAAGAAGGTCGAGGGCAATGAAAGATTTTCTTGGATATCACTCCGAGTGGAACCTCGGGAGCCCCGGCGGCTGGGAGTACCAGCGGATGTGCCAGGAGCTGGGGAAGCTATCGTGGAAGAGGATGAACGAGGCGGTCAAGATCGACGTCTCCATCGACTTTGATCACGCAATGTTCAAGCCGGTCTTCGGCTTCTCGCAGATGCTGCTCTCCGCCCACAGGAGGAACTTCGGAACCGCCGACGCCTTTGTCGTCCTGGTGGCGGAGGAGGAGACGATCGGAAACGTCCTCGAAAACGACAACCTCGTCAGGTACCTGAACACCTTCCCCGGCGTGACCTCGGAGATGGCCGCCCCCCACGAGCTTGTGGAGGCGGGGGGAAAGGTGACCCTCAACGGCCGCGAGGCGACGGTAATATTCATGGACTTCAACAACGACGTCCTGTTGGAGATAGAGAAGAGACACGACCTCACGGCGTTGAGGAAAGCGATCTCTCAAGGTATCCTCGTAAATCCGAGGGGGATGGAGCCGGTGGGGGCCAAGGGGGTCTTCGAGGATATGACCACCGTGCTTTCTAATAAGCTCACGAAGACCACCGTGTCGCGAACCCCCTGGACAAGGAGGTTCTACGACCGGGCAACCCCGGGGCCAAAAGGGGAGGGGATAGAGGACCTTGTTACATGGACGGCGAAAAATCCGGAGCGGGTGATATTGAAGCCGGAGCACGGCTTCTCCGGAAAGGGGATATTCGTGGGGCCGCTGATAGTAAAGAGGGAGGGGGGGGATAAGCTGTGGGAGGAGAGCGTAGAGACTGCGCTCAAGAAGGGGGGGTACATCGTTCAGGATTTCATCGATCCCAAGCTCTGGTCGGAGGAGCTGCCGGACCTTGACGTTGAGAAAGGCGAGCTTTCCCTGAAGGCATACCAGACCGACTTCCGCTGCTTCATCACCGACGGGGGTCTCGTGGGCTTTTGCGCCCGCTTCGGCGATATCCCCACGAATGTAGGTTCCGGCGGAGGGGTGCAGGCGATGGCCCTCCTGAAGGATGAAACGAATGTGGCGGGGGCCGCCCATGAGATAAACAGTAAAATCGTATCGATCGGCTACGAGAGGGTAAAAGCGATAGCGGAGGAGGTGGGAGAGGCGGCGGTCTCGATGGGGCTTACCTACCTGTTGGGGCCGATCAAGACGGCTCTTAGGCCGAGGCTGTTGACCGAAGGGCAGATAAAGTCGCTCTCCCTATATGCGAAAAACCTCTGGGACGACTCCGTTCTCATGGAGCGGGAATGGAGGGAGGGTCTGCTGAAGGATCTTATACACCTTGACGACGGGGCCAGAGAGCTGTCGCTGATGGGGTACTGGGGGGGGAGTCCCGCCCTTATCGCGTCGGACGGCCTTTTTTCGTTCGGGGCGCATATTATGTAGTAAAAAAAGTAAGATTAATATGTAAGGGGCAAAAAAGAATATCCGGGAATCTCGGGGGTGAAGGATGATGCGGGAAGAGAGGAAAAAGGAGTGGTGGAAGACGATATTTGACGAGCTTTACCTCGTGACCGATGCCAGGAGCGTGATGTCGGACGAGTTGACGGCCCGTGAGATCGATTTCGTCCTGGAGTTTACGGGGGCCGAGGAGGGCTGGGACATCCTCGATCTCTGCGGCGGTCAGGGGAGACACGCCTGGGAGCTTTACCAGAGGGGATTTCAAAACACCCTTGTTTACGACTACTCCGATTACCTGATAAAATACGGAAAGGGTGACTGCGGCGAGGCGGTGCGCTTCTTGAGGGGGGACGCAAGGCATATAGGGATCAAGGATGGCTCCTTCGATCTGGTTATAATTATGGGGAACTCCTTCGGCTACTTCCAGGACGACGACGAGAACTTGAAGATACTTAAAGAGGCGGAAAGGGTCTTGAGGAGGGGGGGGACTATCCTGCTCGATATTGTCGACAGGGATTATATCGTGGCGAACTTCCGTTCCCGCTCCGTTCACATGGCGGATTTCTCGAAGAGCCCCCGGAAAAAAAGCGCAGTAACAGTAACCAGGACCAGGAACATAGAGGAAGGGATGGTCTACTCACGGGAGCTGGTGACCGCGAAAGGCGGTGGGATATTAAGGGACAGCAGGTATCAAGAGAAGCTTTACGGCAGAGAGGAGATATCGGAGCTCCTTGAGTCCGTAGGCTTTGGGGGATTGTCGGTTGAAATGGGCAAGGGCTTCCATGAGAGGGAGGGTGATTTCGGCTTCATGGAGAGCAGGATGATAATAACGGGCAGGAAGGTTTAAGCGGCCTATCGGATGGGGCGGGCCTCAACCGGTGGAGAGTGAAGCATGTAGGTATCGATTTGGCGGATTGGAGCTATGTCGAAAAGACCCAAATGGTGGCTTAATTTCATCGCCTTTATATGGCCCCTCACGTGGATGTCCGGCCGTGTCTATAGATGGCCCGTATTGGGCGCTATGCTGAAGTATATCTCGCTGCCCCTCTTCTCGAAGAAGAGGCAGAATCTGACTTATATTCCGATCAACGAGGGAGTCTCCGGGGCGGAGAGTACATACCTCCCCAGAGAGATCGTCGCGGAGCTGATCAGGAGGTCAAAGAGTCGGGCGATAATTCATCACTGCACCTGCAGGCTCGACCGTGCCTGCAAGGAGCACCCGGTCGATTTGGGCTGCATTCTCTTGGGCGAAGGCGTCCTGGATATAGATCCGAACATCGCAAAAAAGGTCTCCGTCGGCGAGGCGCTCTCGCATCTCGACAGGGCGCTGAAGAATCGACTGATACCCCTTGTGGGGAGGGCGCCCATCGACCACCTCCTCTACGGCATCAGCTTCAAGGGGAGGTTTCTGACGGTCTGTTTCTGTTGCAGGTGTTGCTGCACGATCTTGAAATCGGGGAGATACCTCCCCAGAGAGATACACGAGTCCCTCGTTCCCCTTGAGGGGATGAAGATAATCACGGACCGGGAGAATTGTGTCCTCTGCGGCGTCTGTGCCGATGAGTGCTTCATGGGGGCTCTCTCGATTGTTGAGGGTGAGCTAATTCGCGATCCCGACCGCTGCAAGGCCTGCGGGCTTTGCATTGCGGTCTGCCCCGAGGGCGCAATCGAGGCAAAGGTCGAGGATGTTGAATACGTGGTTAAGGAGATAATCGGCAGGGTAAGGGGATTTGTCGGTTCTGAATAGATGATTAATTTCTGCATCTAAGTTCCATCCTCATACTTCTTAGGGAACATAGAACGAAGGAGAAGGATAAAATATGCTCAACATTTTTCATTACGGGCCTAATAAGAGATTCGTGAGGTTTGCCGTAAGACTATCCTGGCCGCTGATAATTGCCGCAAAGAGGCTTAGTTCCTTTCCGATATTTAAGTGGATTATCAATCCCTTCTTCGCATATCCATATAACGAAGTCACTTCGATCCCAATAAATGTCGAGGCCAAGCTTCCGGAAACCGTGATTTTACCAACCCGGATCGTCGAGGCTGTCTTGCGCGAATCCTCCGATATTTTTATACTCGACGAGTGTATTTGTCGGATAGAATGCTCGTGTGAAAATTATCCCGCGGATATAGGGTGTATAGCGCTGGGACCTGCCGCAAGGAGGATACACCCCAGCCACGGCAGATTTGTAAAAATAGATGAGGGCATCAAACATGTCAAAAGGGCAGCCGAAGCCGGGCTAATTGCGAACATAGCCCACGTTTGGATAGACCCTGTTGCGTTTCACGCACTACCCTTTAACCGCCTTATGTTTATATGTTTTTGTGATGACTGCTGCTGCCTTTACAGGACCCATATGACCAAGAGGGGTCCAAATCTCGACAGGGCATATAAAAAGCTTCCGGGAATCACGGTAGTCTCCGATCCGGATCTTTGTACTGCGTGCGGTGAGTGTGTGGAGTCCTGTTTTGTAAATCAGATAAAAATCATAGACGAGGTGGCAGTACCGGGCGATGGGTGTAAGGGGTGCGGCCGCTGTGTCGAAATATGTCCGGAAGGTGCGCTGACGTTAAAGATGGATGAAACAGATATTCTGGTGGAGAGGATACTCGAGAGAATAAACGCCGTTGCGGATATCTCCGATTATAAAGATGCAATAGTTTGAAGTTTCCTAGAGGGTGGTTGAATATTTTGAATTTACAATTTAGATAATGATAGATCCAGGTCTTACCCAATTCAATAATCTTGTTTTGTTATTCGAAACTTTTTTATATATAAAATAGTAGATCTTGTTTATAGCGGGAATAGAATCATGGCCAAAGAGATAATTTCCATCCTTATCATCGAAGACGATTTCGGATACGTCAAGATAATCAAGGAGATGATCGATGAAGCCGGTGGCGGCGATTTTACCCTGAAGCACTCGGATACCCTGACGAAGGGACTCGATGTCCTCTCCAAAGAGAGCTTTGACGTGATCCTCCTGGACATGACCCTTCCCGACAGCGAGGGGCTGAATACGCTATTGGAGGTGAAGGATTCGGTGCCGGACGTTCCTATTGTCGTCCTCACGTCTCTGGAGAATGAGAAAGTGGCCTTGAGCGCCGTTCGGGAAAGCGCTCAGGATTACCTTTACAAGGGAGAGATAAAACCGTCTCTTTTAATCAGGGCATTACGATACGCCGTGGAGAGGAAGCGGATGCTGGAGGATCTGAAACACGCCTACGACAGCCTTGACATCATGGTTCAGGAACGCACGGAAGAGCTTTCAATGGCGAACATCCAGCTGCAGAGCGAAATACAGGAAAAGGAGAGGGCGGAGGATGCACTGCGGGATAATGAGGAGTTGTTAAAGGCCACCATAGAATCCACGGCCGACGGAATATTCGTTATAAATGAAAACGGCGAAGTGACACACACAAACGCCCGTTTCGCGGAGCTTTGGAACATACCCGAAAAAATCTTGAGAACCAAGGACGACGAGGAGCTTCTGAAATACTTTTTAGATCAGCTTGTTGAGCCGAAGGTCTTTCTCTCCAAGGTGAAGGGATTGTACGGTGCGAAGGAGGAATCGAGGGATATACTCAAGTTCAAGGACGGCCGCATCTTCGAGCGCTATACCTGCCCCCTCATAAGGAACGGCAGGTTCAGCGGCCGGGTCTGGAGCTTCAGGGACATTACCGAATCGAAAACAGCCGAGGAGAAGATCAGGTCAAGCGAAAAACGCTTTAAAAATATTGCCGAGAGGAGCTTTGATGTCATATTCGAGATGGATTTGGATGGAACGATCACCTACGTTTCGCCGGCGGCCAAGAGGATAACGGGATTCGAGCTGAGCGAGATAATCGGTCAATCCTTTAAGAGGTTGATGACCGAATCGGAGGCGAAAAGGGCCCAGAAGATATTGAGCAGAGTTTGGAAGGGAAAGGACGTCGAGGGATACGAATTCGAAGTATTGAAGAAGGACGGGTCTGTCGCTACAATCGAGATCAATTCGTCACCAATTTTCAAAGACAACGAGATAATCGGAAACCACGGTGTTGCCAGAGACATAAGCTACAGGAAGGAGATGAAGGATGAGTTTGACTCTCTCGCGATGGTCGACAGCCTGACCGGTCTGTTGAATCAAACGCAGTTCCATAAGAATCTCAAGCACGAGGTAAAAAGGGCCAAGAGGATGTCGTATCCCCTCTCCCTTATTATTTTTTCGTTCGATGACTATGATCGGTACGTTGAAAAGAACGGCCCCCTTAAAGGGGACACGATTGTCAGGGAGATCGGGAGCATAGTAAAACACTCGGTTAGGGAAGACGTGGACAGCTCATACCGTCTCAGGCAGAGCGAGTTTTCCACTATCCTCCCCTGTACGACCGAGGAACAGGGATTGATGGTTGCCGAGAGGGTCATTGTGAAAATAGCCAAGAGGATAAAGAATATCAGGGTCGCCTTTGGCACCGCCTCCATCGAGGGTCACAGGTCTACGGAGGACATCATCAATGCCGCGGAGAAAGACTTGATCGCAAACAGGAATTCGAGTTGAACGTAAAAAAAGATAAGGATGAGCCTGCCACGATACCCCCTTTTCCTATAAAATAAATTATTGAAATCTTTATTAATAATATAAATAAAATTTGAAGAAAAAACTCTGTTTTAATAAAAAAACATTTGACATTATTTACAGTTTTATGTAAATTTCTATAATTGCTATAAGATCATCGCTCTTTTTAAGGGTTGGGCCGTCAACTGGATTGGGCCGTCAACTGGATTGGGCCGTCAACTGAGTTGGGCCGTCAACGAGAAGGGTTGTCGACGTTTTAAACTCATTTTTTATTCCATTTATATTGTTTCTGTACTCCTCTAAAGGTTTGATCGTCAACTCCAGACTGCTGTTTACGATTTACTCTCCTCTAAAGACAGTGATATTGCCCAAAGCATTGTTGAGTTCATAAGCGCAAGTTCATTATTATGAAATCGGAGGAAGCCCCGTCTTCTTTAACCAAGGTGGAGGGAGGCCCTTTATATCGATTGTTTATTCCTGCCTGCGTCGGAATAAATGAGATGATCTTGTGATTTTTGATCATGTAATCCCCTTTGAATAAACTTCAATACAACTGGAGTATTCAAAATGGTGGGAAGTCCCCTTGTCGTCCTGTTAATCGAAGATGATGCCGGATATGCCAAGTTCGTCGAGGAAGTTATATCCGATGTAAAACTGTTTTCTCTGAAGCTTTTTCTGGCGGGGGACTTCAAGGAGGGTTTCGATCGCCTCTCGAAAGAGAGGATCGATGTGATCCTCCTCGATTTAAACCTGCCCGACTCAAGCGGCCTTGATACCTTCACGAACCTCAAAGACCTTTTCCCAGACATCCCTATCGTAATTATATCTTCGATCGAGGACGAAGACCTAGCTTATCGCGCGGTTTCAGAGGGCGCCCAGGATTATATTTTCAAGACGGAGATGGTCCCCGCCATCCTGGCGCGGACATTGCGATATGCCGTTGAGAGAAAACACTTTCAGGAAAAGCTTCGCGAATCCGAGGAAAGAGTGAGGGCGCAATACAAGAATATCCCCATTCCCACGTTCACCCTTAAAAGCGAAGACGGCGACTTCGTCCTGATAGATTTCAACGACGCGGCCCCCAAGATCGCGGGGGAAGAGATCACGGGGCTTTTGGGAAAAAGGGCCGGCAGGCTCCTTCAAGACGAGCCCGAGATATTAAGGGATATAGGGAAATGTTTTAAAAACAAGGCCTCCGTGAAGAGGGAGTACCTTTACAAGTTCAGGACAATAGGTCTGACCAAATATCTGTCCGCAACCTACTCCTATGTCCCGCCGGACCTCGTTATCGTCCACGCCGAGGACATTACGGACAGGAAGATCGCCGAGGAGAGGCTGAAAAAGTCCCGGATCGAACTTGAGCTCCGTGTCAAGGAGAGGACCATACAGCTTGTGAAGGTTAACGTCGAGCTCAAAAAGGAGATAAGCGAGCGAAAAAAAGCCGAGGATGCCTTGAGAAGGCTCTCCATAACCGACAGCCTGACGAACCTTTATAATCAACGTCACTTTCATAAAAACCTCGAGATCGAGATTACTCGTGCAAAGAGGATGTTATATCCCCTCGTGGTATTGCTCTTCGACCTCGACGACTTCAAGGAGTACAACGATACCTACGGGCACCTCGCCGGAGACAGTGTCTTGAAGAGTGTTGGCTCGATAATGAGAAGATCTATAAGGAACGGCGTCGATACCGCTTACCGGTTCGGCGGGGATGAATTCGCCGTCATACTTCCCCACACGAAGGAGGGGGACGCGATGAATATGGCAAACAGGATCAGCGAAGAGGTTGTCAACAGTATCGAGGACATCGGAATAAGCGTCGGGATCGCGTCCCTCGACAATCTGGAGACGGTCGAGGACTTCATAAATACCGCGGACAGGGATATGTACTCCCAAAAGAGGGCCCGTAAAAAAAAGATGAAGCAGAGCTGAATTGCTCGTCTCTTGTTTTGTCGCCCATAAGCATTGTTTTCACCAAAAAGGATTTGCGAAAAAGAGATAGCAGGAGTTGGATCGCCCGTCCTTTCCTATTGGTTGTCGTCAATAAGGAAGGCTGCCGTCCAAAAAATGTATCCTCCACAAGAGGATTTGTGAGAAAAAGATAGATCTGAGTTGAATCGCCCGTCCCTCACCGTGGGGTGCCGTTAGAAAACGATGCTTCCCCCCAAAAAAAACCAGTCATTGCAGGCCCCTCGATATTCTATCATTGGATAATCGAGGTTTAAGGCCGGCCTCTTTAAATTTGTTAATATTACACGGCACAAATACTTATATTCATTCCGTCTGTTCATTATACAGGGGTGGTAAGATGGCGAAGTTCATTCCGGCCAGGTGTCCCAACTGCGGCGGGGCTGTCGAGCTGCCGGAAGAGGGGAAACATGCCTTTTTAAACCTTTATAAGGGACGGTTTTAGGATGGGGGCTATTAATCCTGCAGACCTTCTTCTTACAGCTTGAAGATTATCCTGACGAGGTGCCCGATAAAGAAGGAGATCGCCGAGACGCCGAGGCTTATGGCGGCCATCTCCAAAAACCGCCTCCTGAAGGGGAGGTCTTTCGCCACCGAGATGTAGTAGTTGAAGAACATGATGATGATAACGGCGCTCGTTATCGTAACTGCTAAGGAGACGAAGGGATTGCCGAAGAAGAAGAAGGGGAGGATCAGGATGAACACTGTCGCTATGTATGCGGCGCCGGTGTAGAGGGAGGCCTTTAACGGGTGCTTCTCGTCCTCTTCGGTCTTTGTCGCCAGGTACTCGGAGGCCGCCATGGAAAGCGAGGCGGATATTCCGGTGACCAGCCCCACGACCGCTATTAGCTTTGTGTCCTGCAGGGCCAGCGTGAATCCGGAGAGGGCGCCGGTAAGCTCGACAAGGGCGTCGTTCAGCCCCAAGACCACCGATCCCACGTAGCGGAGACGTTCCTCGTCGATCATCGACATCAGCTCCCTCTCGTGTGCGTCCTCCTGATCCGCGATATCTCTGGCCTCAGGAATCTCCCTTGCGATCTCTCCGTAGGCTGTTTCCGCGCTTGTCTCGCCCTTCTCCATCAGCTTTATCCCGAAGGTAAGCCCGAAGACCCTCGACACGAATATGTAGAACCATATCTTCTTTCTGTCCGGCCCCACATCCTCGCCGGTGTATTTCCTCCAGAAGTTGTAATGCTCAAGCTCCTCTGCGGATATATTTTTCAGGACCTCGCTGTTGTTGCGGTCTTTTGTCCTCTCAGAGAGGATCTTGTAGATGATATGCTCGGTTATCTCGTTTCTCTGAAACGAGAGGATCAGCTTCCTTGTCTTTTCGTCAAGGGTTTTCATGTCTATCCTAAATTAACGGGCAATCCTGAATAAAGGAAACGGGTCGCAATTCAATTTTAGAAAATATTAAAAACGCCCCCTGATCTTATAAAAATTCAACCAAAGCCCCGCCCTCAAAAAAACGCGAACGATAGGAAGGCCCGGCCCTTAATTCGGGGAGAGCCAGTCGGTGATCTTTATGTACGACCTCGTCTTGTAGACCCCCTTCATTATGCAGAAGGAGTTCGGGCCGCCATGGCTTTCGGGATTGTAGGTTACCCCGTGGATGAACAGACCGTCGACGTTGTCAAACGAGTCCATCGTCTTTATGAAGTTCTCCCTGGTCAACGGCTCCTTCGTCCTCTTCAATCCCTCCACCAGAAAGTCTCCGTAGTAGAATCCCTTGAGGCTCATCGACCCGACGACCTTATCCGCCTCGTTGGCGTATTCATGTAGGGCCTCCCTGTACCACTTCGACGCCTCGCTGTCGTCGAAGGGATCGGGGGTGTAGGAGCCGACAAGCGCCCCGTCCCAAGCCTCACCGGCCAGGTCGAACATCTTGGTGTCGTTGACCGTGGTGGAGCCGATGTAGATCGGCCTGTAGTCGAGTCCGTTTGCGGCCTTGACGAACAGCGACACCTTGGGGGTGTGCCCGTAGAGGATCACCGCCTCCGCCTTGGAGTTCATCATGGCAAGGGCGTGGGCGGAGAAATCGGTGTCCATCACTTCATAGGGGACTTCCGCGGCTATCTCTATCCCAAGCCTTTCCGCGGCCTCCTTGGCCCCGGTAAGGCCCTCCTTTCCGAAGTCGTCGTTCTGATACAAGATACCGATCTTCTTGACCCCGAGCTCGTTTGCCGCGTAGTTGGTCAGGATTTTCGCCTCGAAGTAGTGCTCCGGCGATCCCACAAAGACGTTGTCCCTGGGGGGTGTTGCGGGGGCGCGGTTTCCGGCGATGAGACCCACCCAGGGTACGTCGCTCTTGTCTATGTAGTCGATCACGGCCCCGATGTTCGCCGCCCCGAGGATCCCTACGATGGCGAAGACCTTCTCCCCCTCGATCAATTTGATAACGTTTGCCCGAGTCTTCGCCGGGTCGTAGGCGTCGTCGAGGATAATAAGCTCGATCTTCCTCCCGTTGATCCCGCCGTCGGCGTTGACAGCGTCGAAGTAGGCCTTCATGGAGCGCTGAATGATCCCCAGGGTGCTGACGGGGCCGGTCTGGGGGCCGCTCGTCCCGATCAGGATCGTCGCCCCCGGAGCGACTGCTCCCTCGGCCGTCTCCTCCGCCGGCTTTTCGGCGCACGAAAAGATGAGCGCAGCGGAAAACAATGAGATCAAAATAAAGGCGACCAGTTTAAAATATCTTTTAGTCTTCATGTTCCAAGTCCTCCAAAAGGTTTATCCATCCATCACCTTGGCGATGTGTCTTACCATCTGCTCCACGACCATCTCCATGACAGGTTTGGGGAGGAAGTAGCCTTCCGCCTCCTCCATGATGAGGTCGGTAAGCTCCGCCGTCGACTCCCTGATGTCCCCCGTCCTCGCGTAGGACTCCTCCAGATATTTCCTCGTCCTCTTTGCCGACTCGATCGACCTCTTCATGAAAGACCTTCCCTCCTCTCCCGTGAAGGCGCCGTAGTGCTCCGCCAGGTGGATCTCGACGTCGTATGTCGCGAAGCGCTCGAGGGACTCCTGATACTTGGTGAAGTTCGAGTTTCCGGAGGCGAAGATGGTATCTCCGAAGGGGATGCCGCCGGCGTCCGAGGCAAAGAGCGCCTTGTCCTCGGGCATGTAGACCCCTATGGAGCAGGAGGAGTGGCCGGGGGCGTCTATAATCTGAAGCTCAACGCCCCCCCAGTTTACGACGTCCCCGCCGCTCACGGTGTCGTCAACGGGGAAGGATTCGTAGTCAAGGCCAAACTCGCCCGCCTTGTCAGCCAGTCCGTTTGCCGAGAGGAGGCCCATATTGAGCTCCCTTATCGAGTCGGCCACCTTCGGATTTTTAAGAAGCTCCATCCCTCTCGGGGAGGAGATGATCGTAAGACCAGGGATCAGCTTCTTGAGTCCCGGGGCCGCCCCCACGTGGTCGAAGTGGGAGTGAAGGATCAGAAGCCTCCCTATCTTCGACCTGTCGATCTTAAGACGATCGAGCTGCTTAACAATGTCCGGCACGACGTAGGTCATCCCGCCGCCCAAAATGGAATATTCGTCTTTCCCCACGAGGTAGACGCACGACTCCTCCTTTCCCAAAAGGGTGATCCTGTCTGTTATCGGGCCCGGCTCCTTTATCCACATAGGTTTTTAAGTCTCCCTTCCAAGTTTTGGGTTGAAATATTTTATACACTTTTTCAGGTTCAAAATCAAGGATTTATATCTCGTGTTTATTGGAAAAGAATCCTTGCTTTTTGATCCGAAGTTTTTATCCGTATTATAAATCTACCCTTTAAAATCGTCTTGATCTGAAGTATCATACCGTTAATATTATAAAGGTCAGGGGGGACAGATCATTGGGGAAGGGAGGGAAAAAAAAGGACAGGCCCATCCCGTGCGACTACCTCGCCGGTGAAAAGAGCGAGAGGGCTAAAATCCTGTTCGATGCGGTGAGGCCCCACATCCGGTCCCTTTGCGAAGGGGTGAGTGATGAGACCGGGGGGCAGAACGGCTCTGCGCCCTTGTCGATATTGGACGTGACGTGCGGGACGAGCCCCCTGTCGGCTCACATCCTGGGGGAGTTTTCGGACGCCCAATACACCGGGTTTGACATGAACGAGAGGGCGATAGATAAGTGTAAATCGAGGTTCCCGGACCGGATATGGACATGCTCCATCAGCAACCGTTTCGTAATAGATAGGCGCTACGACCTCGTAATCCACATCGGCGTCTCCTCCCCCAGATACGACGTCTTCGAGATTCACTCGCGCCTTGTCGAGAGCAGGTACGGGAGGCCGGGGCTTATCCTTATCGAGTGGGGTGACAACAGGGAGGGGACGTGCGATACGAGAGAGACCTACGACAAGATCAGGGAGATATATATGGGAGCAGGGTTTATAGTTGTCGATGGGGGCGTATTCGATATTGGCGATGTCCCATATCCGGTTAGAAGATACGAGGTACTGAAGGAGGTGAAATAATTTTGTTTGGATTTGTTTAGAATTGTAGAAAAACCGACCCCCCCCTGATTCACCATTTCCCCGCCGAACAATCGGGCAGGTTGACCTTCCCCTCTTCCTCCTTCACTCAACATCGCGGCCCCGTCCAAACCCGGCTACTCCCTCGCGACCTTCTTGTAGGACTCGACCCTGCAGCCGAACCTCTCGAACCTTGCCCTGTTCTCCTCGAGCTTTGCCTCAGTCGGCGATCTGAACCTCATCCCCAGCTCCAGGAGGTGCTCGATGTCATCCGGGGGCTTCCCAAGCCTTTCGGAGAGCCTTTTGACCAGGAGCTTGAACTTCTTTCTGTCCTTCGGGCCGTAGACCTTTAGGATATAGGTGACGGCAAACTCGTGCCCGCAGAAGCGGCATACCTTGGCGTCTTTATATATTCTCTTCTTGCAGTTCGGACACGTCTTTTCCTTCGGCACTTCGAGGTCGCTTTCGTGGGGAATCTCATCGGCCGTCAGATCATGGTGTCCACGATCGTGCTCCGTATGTCGCGGGTGGGCATCCCTGTCCCTCATGCGCCTCTGTTTCTGAATGGTTCGCCCGTCTATGTAGAAGACGAGGCCCAATACGGAGAAAAACAGACCGAGAGGCAGCAAGGGGAGCCTGAAGCCGCCGAGAAATTGGGAGAGGGTGAATTGTCCCCTGAAGGTTAGGTAAAAAAGGAAAACGCCGATGAAAAATAAAAATATGCCCCAAGCGATACGCCTGAATACCATGAGAACGACCCCCTTTCGCTCTATCGTCGAGCCGACTTCAACGGATTTAAGGTTACTCGGAGACCCCCTCCTTGAGCCTGGGGTCAAGGGCGTCCCTTATCCCCTCTCCGAGGAGGTTGTAGCCGAGGACGGTGACGAGGATGGCAAGCCCCGGGTAGAGGGAGAGCCACGGCGCTATCTCAATGGTGTCCTTGCCCTCGGTCAGGATGTTGCCCCAGCTCGGGGTGGGCGGTTGTATCCCGATTCCCAGAAACGAGAGAGCGCTCTCGGTCAGGATGGCGCCGGCCACGCCCAGGGTCGCCGCAACGAGGATCGGCCCCATGGCGTTGGGCAGGATATGCCCGAAGATGATTCTCATCCCCCCCGCCCCCTGGGCCTTGGCGGCGAGGACGAAGTCGCGCTGTTTAAGCGAGAGAAACTCCGCCCGCACAAGCCTCGCCACGCCCATCCACCCCGTTATACCGATTACGATCATTATGTTCCAGATGCTCGGCTCCAGAATGGCTATGACCGCCAATATCAGAAAGAATGTTGGAAAACAGAGCATTATATCCACAAAGCGCATGATGACGGCGTCCGTAAATCCGCCATAGTAGCCCGCCAGGGCGCCGATGAACACCCCGATTACGAGGGATATCCCCACCGCCACGAATCCAACCTTCAGCGAGATCCTCGAGCCGTAGACCATCCGGGAAAAAACGTCCCTGCCGGTCTTGTCGGTGCCGAATATATAATCTGTGCTCGGCGGCGACAGGACGTTTTCGCGGTCGATCTCCGCAGGATCGTGGGTCGAGATTACCGGCGCGAGAAAAGAGACCACGAAGAAGAGTAGGACGATTACGAATCCCGAAACGGCGAGTCTATTCTTTAAAAAGCGTTTTAGAAAATCGGATCTCATACGGTGAATTTCCTCTCCACCCTCTTGATCTCCTCCTCGATCTCCTCTACGGAGAATATGTCGTAGCGGATAAGGAGATTTACCAGAGCGCGAATTATTATCCGTTCCTGTTTAAGGGTTGAGTAGTGGGATTCGTCAAGCTCCTTCTTTTTCTTGGATTTTTCCATGGAGACTTCGTTGTCCATCTTCTTGATCCATTCTTCCTCTTCCCCGCTGACGTCTGAAGCCTTATCTCCCGACCAGGCGGGACCATCATCGGAAATCTCCCCCCGTTCCAACTTGCCGTAGTAACGCTCGACAATTGGCAAAAGCTCGCTCTCCTTGCAGAGGACGGGCTTGATCTTAAATCCGGTTACAAACTGCATATCCTCTATGGCGCTGAGATCGAGGGGATTCAACATGGCCACAAAAAGCGTCTTCTTCCCACCGGACTCATCCTTCTTTACGGGAATGGCCGCGTACTTTTTCGCGATATCGGCCGGCAGCATATTGGCGATTTCTTCGGGGATCGACTTATCTTTCAGGCTAACGGAGGGGATATTGAAGTGGTATCTCAACGCCGTCAGGAGCTTCTCCTCCGAGATGATATTCAAGGCGACCAGTGCCTGCCCCAACTTGCCGCCGTGCTCCTTCAGATAACCGAGGGCCCTTTTGATGTCGTTTTCGGTGACGATCTTTTTCTCAACCAATAAATCGCCCAGACGCACCTTTTTTTGCATAATAATCTCACTATCGCGTTTCCCCCCGATAATTACACGGGTCTTTGTCCCGATGAATGGAGGGGAGACATGAAGTCAATTATTAAATAAAACGTTCAAATATATATTATCAGTATGCTACCTTATAAGTATACCTCGATTGACATCGCATTTAAAAAGTTTAAGATCGATTACCTTCATCGGCCCCTTTCACTCCTCGAGCTTTTCCCTGAGATCATCTATGGTGATATACTCCTTCTCGATCAATATCTTTATCAGCGCCCTCAGGAGCTTGTTATCCCCCTTAGATCTCTTTGCCTCTTTGGGGGATGTGTCATTTGGGGGCTCATCTTTGCCGTCGCCGCCGACCTTGGCCGGCTTTATCTCCTCGCCGTCGTCGTAGATTACCTCGCCCGTGGAGGTGATCTTGAGCTCGTCTCCGCCCCTTATTATCGTCATCACATCATCGCTGTAATTTTCATCCTTGCCGTCTCCACTGCTAAGTCGACGCGAGTCCCTCGGGTCTATGTAACCCGTGTCGAAATTGTAATAGTGGCTGAGGGCGTTCATTATGGAGTGCTCTTTTGACAGGACCGGCTGAATCCTGTAGCCGGAGGCGAACTGAATCTCCTCGATGGCCTTTATATCCAGGGGGTCGGACATGGCCACAAGGAGGGTCTTTTTACCGAAGCTCACGGCAATCCTTACCGGGACGGCCTTGAATTTTCCCGCCATCTCCTTCGGAATGAGCTTGATCACATCGGATGGGATATTGATTTCCTGGAGGTCCATAATCGGGATCTCAAGGTGATATTTCAGGGCGGCAAGCAGCTTGTCTTCCGAGACGATCCTCAAGTATGTCAGCGCCTCCCCGAGCCTCCCCCCCCACTGTTTTTGGTGTTGAAGGGCCCTGCTTAGTTGACTCTCCGTGATTATCTTTCTGCTCACGAGGAAATCGCCGAGACGCATCTTTGCTTCAGCCATTTTCGGGTCTCCTTTTTGTCAAGATAGCGTAAAGCTGGGCCTGAAGTGACGCTCGCCGAGTCCGCGTCGCAAATCTCCCGTTTCCGCCGATGCGCGCCGTACGATCTTTTTCACCCCGCATGCATTGCAACAAAAAACCTCTCATCAAAATGAAATACAAACCTCCCTGTCCGCCCGGGTCTGGGCGAAATATTCAAAATTGTCAAAAGCGTTTTCCAATTAAGGCGAGACTATAAGTCTGCCCGCTCAATTCCTATATTTTAAGCTGAACAGAGTTCATTTTCAATATAACATTACTGTCGGAAACCACTTTCATAATTTTTCGAGGTAGTCGAAGCCTTGCCTCTTTCGCGCTTCAATTCTTCGCCAGCGATTCTATATCTCATATCTCAACGAGGTCGGCTCAACAGTTTCTTTTTATCCCGCACCCTTCTTACGGCTAAACCTTCAGGGCGGAAAAGAATCTCTCGAGATCGACGTTTCCGCCGCTGATGATTACCCCGACCATTCTATCCATGACGTCGATCTTCCCCGAGAGGAGGGCTGCCGCCGAAACCGCCCCCGACGGCTCCACCACAAGCTTCATCCTCTCCCAGAGAAAGCGCATCGCCTCGACTATCTCCATTTCCGAGACCGTTACGATCCCTGAAACGTTTTCACGGATGATCTCGAATGTCCGCTCGCAGAGGCTCGTCCTCAAGCCGTCGGCTATGGTGTCGGGGGGGCGCTCGTTCTTTACGATATGCCCCGCAACTATCGATCTGAAGGCGTCGTCCGCCCTCGCAGGCTCAGCGGCGTAGACCTCTATATTTTCGTCGATCCCCTTGGCCGAGATCGACGTGCCGGAGAGGAGTCCTCCCCCGCCGACCGGGGCGATTAATACCTCTATCCCCTTGACCTCTTCCAAAAGCTCCAGGGCCGCCGTTCCCGCCCCGGCTATGACATTGTCGTTGTCGTAAGGGTGGACCAGCGTATATCCGTGCTCTTCGATCAGCCGCTCGGTTTCTGCGATTCTCGCTCCTTCCGAGTTTTCTGAGAAGACGATCTCGGCGCCATAGCCGCGGGTTGCGGCGACCTTGACATCGGGGGAGCCCTTCGGCATGACCACCGTGGATTTCACTCCCAAAAGCCGAGTCGCCAGCGCCACCGCCTGGGCGTGGTTCCCGCTGGAGTGGGCCACGACACCCCTTGTCTTCTCCTCTTCGTTAAGGAGGCTTATTGCGCTGAAGGCGCCCCGTATTTTAAAAGACCCGGCCCGCTGAAAGCTCTCGCACTTGAAATAGAGGGAGGCGCCCAATTTCTCGTTTACCGTCCTGGAGGTCACAACCGGTGTTCGGTTTATATGGGGATCTATCCTCCCGGCGGCCTCCCTCACGTCCTTAATCGTTACCATCTGCTATATGACGGGGAAGTGAAATCGGCTGAAATATATAACCCCTCACCCAACAAAATTTGCATGTCTCGACTACTTCCTCATCGCGGTGAAGTAGCAGGTTTCGTCTCCGAGGGCCTTGCACTTCACCTCTTTGACCGTTAATGCGTTTTTGCCGAATGCGTAATCGGCGATATATTGAATATGCCCGACGTAGTGGTTGCACATAGGCCTTTTGGTCCTGTGTCCGGCGCAGTGGATGCAGTCGTACACGTCCAGATCGTAGAGACCCCTCTCGTTTACCGCGATCCTCCCCTTTCCGGAGCCGGCGACGTACATCTCCATCGCTCTGTTGAAACGCTCCTCCGATGGAAGGTCGTTAATCGAGTCGAAGACGTGGCCGAATTCGTCGATGTATCTTATTGTTGTGTACCCGATCCTTCGCCAGATGCCCATTGCCCCGTTCAGGCCGACAAGGTTTTCCACCTCTGTGTATATGCTCGCCTGCTCCGGGATGGTGAGGCAAGGCTCCCAGGTGTATGCCGGGGGATTTTCATAAATATGGATCAGGCCGATGTTCCTGAACAGTATCTTTGCGCCGTTGTCGCCGAGGATCTCGCGAATCGCGTCCAGGCCGCCCCGGATTCCAAGATTTGTCGCCATCTTTTCTTCACCGCTCATCTTACCCCCCCGGATGATAGTCCGGGACAATTATACAATATTGTTGAACAAATATAAAGAGTTTATGCAAAGAAATTTCTTACAAAAATCTTGACATATTTTGTACTGTACAATCTCAAACAGGGCGAAATAGCGATATGTTTTTTGAATGATATGATATGATATCCGGCATAGGCTGACAGTGCAATTACGGGGGACACGGAATGAAAGAGAGGGTATATATCATCGGCGTTGGGATGACAAAAATATCCAAGCAGGGGGGGAGTTACGAAGAGATGGCCGGATTCGCCGTCGGCGAGGCGATGTCCGATGCGGGCCTTTCGATGGAGGACATGGGCGACAGGAGGAGAATCGGGGGGATATGGTACGCAAACTGCGCCCAGGGGATGTTGACGAGCCAGCATTCCATCCGGGGCCAGGTGGTTTTGAGGAGGCTCGGCTTCGAGGGGGCCCCGATGGTGAACGTGGAAAACGCCTGCGCTTCCGCCACAACGGCCCTCAACCAGGCGGTGAACCACGTTGTCGCCGGGGTCTCGGATCTGGCGCTCGCCGTCGGGATCGAGAAGATGACGCCCGATTTCGACGACCTTCCGAACCACCCGGAGATCGAGGCGGCCCTTCCGTACATGGGTCTTTCGGCCTTCTGGAACGGCTGCGAGCAGGACAGGAAGGGTGAATATATCGAGAAGTGGCGCCGTGAAAAATCGAGGCTCACCGAAACCCCCTTCGAGGAGACCGACGTGGGGGTAGGAAGGAGCCCCTTCATGGACTACTACGCCGTAAAGACCCTCAAGATGATGGAGCGCTACGGCTGGACCCAGAGGCAGCTCGCCTGTGTGTGCGCAAAGACCCATCACATGAGCACGATGAATCCGAAGGCCCAGTACACGAGGGACTTCACGGCGGAGGATGTCCTGAACGACAAGCCGATAACGTATCCGCTGACGAGGGCGATGTGCGCCCCCACGGGGGAGGGGTGTGCGGCGGCGGTCGTCTGCTCGGAGCGGTATCTCAAGGAGGGGAGGGGGATCAATGATCCGGTCCTCGTTCTGGCATCGGTTCTTGTGTCCGGGAGGGACAGGGGGGATTTCGACGCCGACATCTCGGGGCGGGCGGCTGAGATTGCATACAAAGAAGCCTCCGTCACCCCGAAAGATATCGAAGTTCTTGAGCTTCACGACGCCACCACCTTCGGCGAGATATACCAGGCGGCCCAGGCCGGCTTCTGCAGTATGGAGGACGCAGGGGAGTTCTGCTCCACGGGAGCCACAGATATGGGAGGGGAGATACCCACGAACACCAGCGGGGGGCTCGTCTCCCGAGGGCACCCAGTGGGGTGCACGGGGCTCGCCCAGGTCTACGAGTTAGTGACCCAGATTCGGGGAAGGGCAAAAAAGCGCCAGGTCAGGGGCGCCAGGGTCGGGATGCACATAAACGGGGGCGGCGTCATCGGGGTCGAGGAGGCGGCCCTGGGCGTGCATATCCTAAAGGCGGTCTGATTCCGATCTTGCTATTATTTTTTACATCTAATATGTTTCAAACGGCGCTTTTCCCAATTACGGTTATGTCAGCGCCGTACGTCTTGATCATCAGCGCTGTTCAAAATAAAGGGGAGCAACCACCCCCCTTTAAATAGATCATTTAGAATTGCATTTGAATCCTAACCCGTGACCATCCTTCTTACGATGTCGGTAAAGACCTCGCTTCCCTTTATCATGTTCTCCACCGAGATTTGCTCGTCGATCCCGTGGACCATCTTTATGTGCTCCATCGGCACGAAGGCGGGGCAGATGCCGTAGGAGGGTATCCCCTTCTTCCTGAGGAAGCGGGAGTCGGACGTCCCCATAAGTAAGGACGGGGCGATCACGGCATTGGGAAAGTGATCCGCTACCGTCTCTTCTATAATCCGGTAGTGTTCAGTGTCTGTGGGGGACTCGGTCGAGTCGCTCCTCTCGATCGGCTCGATCTTTATCTCGTCATCTTTGAGCTTGCTTTTAATCTGGCCTATGAACTCGTCTATGTCCTGGCCCGGCAGGACCCTGCAGTCCAATACCGCCTCGGCGTGGCTGGGGATTATGTTTGTCTTGTCGCCGGCCTTCATTACGTTTAGGCTTATCGTGTTTTTCACCATGGCGGCTATCTGGGGAAGGGCGAGGAGACCGCTCTCCTTGAGGACCTTGACCAGCGTCTCTTCCCTGCCGTCTTCCACGAAGGGCTTGAGGAACTCCCAGCCGGAGGCGAGGTTTTTGAAGTATTCGGAGATGATGGGCGTTATGGTGATCGGCGTCTCTTCAGAGAGGAGCCTGACCAGCGCCTTGTTCAGGTTTTCCAGGGCGTTCTGGCCGTGGGGGGCGCTGCCGTGGCCCGGGAGGCCCTCCCGGATGAGTTTGAGCCAGCATATCCCCTTTTCGCCCGACGAAATCATCATCACCGGCCTTCCGGGGATGATGTCGCTCACCCCGAATCCCCCCTCGTTCAGGACTACGTCCGCCCTGAAGTCGTCGAAGTGGTTTTCGACGAGGTAGCCGGCACCCTCCGCTCCGCCCATCTCCTCGTCCGCCGCCGCAAGAAAGACGAGGTCGCGGTTTAGCTTCGCCCCCTCCCGCTTTAAGGTCAGAAGGGCCGTAAGCTCCATAATCCCGATCCCCTTCATGTCCAGGGCGCCGCGCCCCCGTATCATGCCTTCCACGATCTCGCCGGAGAAGGGGTCGAAGCTCCACTCGTCTCGATTTGCGGGGACGACGTCCGTGTGGCTGATCATCAAGACCGGCCCCCTCTCCCCGCTTCCGGAAAGCTGGGCGCGGATCGAGACCCGCCCCTTCTTCGGTTCGTACGTTTTGTATTCAATCCCCTCTCCCTCGAATATCTTCTTGAAAAAGGCCACAGCCTTCTCCTCGTTGCCGGGGGGATTTGTAGTATCGATCTTCAGATACTCACACATGAGCTTAACAGCTTCGTCTTTCATATCCATCTCCTTACATTCAGGTTCATGCAACTCCATTCATGTTACCATATTAAATATAAAGCATTTACTGACTCGACTGTTACACGCTACCTCATCCCTTGAGAGAATGCTTCAGCGCGGCCTCGGCGTGAATCTTCGTCGTATCGAAGAGCTGAACAGCGGCATCATCGACTCCGATTATGAGGGGAATCTCCGTGCAGCCCAAGATTACCCCCTCGGCTCCCATCTTGGAGAGCTCCCCGATGATATTGATGAGCTTTTGTTTGCTCCTGACGTTTAAGATGCTCTTTACAAGCTCATTGTAGATGATCCGGTTGATCTCGTTTATCTCGTCCTCTTCCGGGACGATCACGTCAAGCCCCTTCTTTTTAAGACCTTCCTTGTAAAACTCCTCCTGCATGGTAAAGCGCGTTCCCAAGAGTCCCACGCGGCCCACCCCGGAGGCTATTACCGCGTCTGCGGTGACGTCGATGATGGAGAGTATTGGAAGCGATGTGTTCGGCAGGATATATTCGAGGGAGCGGTGGGGGGTGTTTGAGGCGATGAGGCCGAAGTCCGCTCCGGCCGACCTCAACCTCTCGAAGACGTCGGCCATATCACGGCCCGCCTCCTCCCACTTTCCGTTGGCGAACCACTCCGAATATTTCTGAAAGTCGACGCTGTAAATCAAAATGTCGGGATAATACTCGTCCCCGGTCTCCTTCAAATATCCACGCGTTATGGTGTTATAGTAGACAGTGGTGGATTCGGGCGATAGTCCGCCGAGGATTCCTATCTTCTTTTTTGTGATATTTGACATATAACGGCGACTCCAATTGGTTTGTGTGTAAAGGAGTGAGAAGTTGAAATAATATCTGTTGCCGTTAATAATACCGGGACTTCTCCTCGTTGTCAATAAAATGATGGATTTTATTCTCTGTTTTGCCGTCGAAGCGGGGACAGGGACGCAAATCTGTTTCTCGGCCCTAAAATAAAAAGGTTGCCAAAGACATACGCCTTATGATAAATAATCAGTGTGTGTGGGGGCGGATATCGAGCGGGCGATGGTTTGGCGCTGAAATTCATCCTGTATTAATTTGATAATTCCATTGAAAGAGGGAAGGGGTTTGATCAGAGATAATATTAAGGGTAAGGGGGAGGACAAGGGGGGCGGGAAGTCGGAGGGGAGGTCGGAAGGGGGAGAGGAGGGAAGGGGGGTAAGGGGGGGGAGGATATTGACGTTCGATATCCCCGATGTCTGCTCGGCGTCCTTGATACCGGGCAGGAGCAGGCCCATAAACGGCAGGGGAGGGGACTTCAATGCGGGAAAGATCGGGGATTCGGTATACATCGATCTCAACCTCGGCATTGTGGCCGTGGCCGACGGCCCGGAGAGAAATCCCTCGGCCTCGTCGGTCTTTATCAAGAAGCTGAGGGCGGCCATCCATGGTTCGCCCAACTTCGGCTCACCCCCCAGGATCTTTTCCGAGAGTCTCTTTAAGGGGGCGTTTGAGGAGCTTGTCGAGACGGCGAACGTTATATCCAAGGGGACGGACTACCACAACGCCACGACGTTCTCGGCCCTCTTTACCGGTTTGAGGGATGAGGGGGAAGGAGGCTCGGCCGGGAGGGGGAGGTGCGGGCTTTACTCCGCCATCCTTCATACCGGAGACAGCATGATCTTTAAGATCTCCGCCGGGACGGGAGAGGTTTCGAGGCTGACGAAGACCAATCACTTTCTGATCGGGAGGGCGCCGAGGCTGTTTCAGGCCGAGTTTTTGTCTGAGATCGACGAGGTGATCGAGGGGGGGGACACCGTGCTCCTCTCCACCGACGGCCTCAACGACCTCGCCAGGAGCCATGGGATCACCACTGAGGATTTTCTAGCCCAGGAGATTGTGGGTCTCAATCCGAGAGGGATTACAAGGCGGATAGGCTCGCTCGCCGGGGGCGCCAAGATCCGTCTCGATGATATAGGTCTGGTCTGTCTCGTGCCGGGGGCCGCGATTTGTCGCCATCTGAACAAGGCGGTTCCCGGGATTATCCTTGAAGATGCGGTGGGTTGATAGAACCGCGTTTTTAAAAGTAAGTAAGCTTAAAATGTTTATTAGGGGGTAGATAGCGATGAGTAAAGGGATTTTAAAGATAAAAATTTATTACCCTTTGATTTTGGTCATGATCGTATCCGCGCTTATTCTATTTTCCTGCGGCAAGATGGGAAGAGAGAACTACGTCCCGATGTTCAAGGGCGGCCCCTCGAGGACCAACTCCTACTCCACGACCGGCAAGCCGCCTTCCGGGTCCGTCCTGTGGAAGTTCGAGGCCCAGAAGGATATATATTCTTCCCCCGCGGTCTCGAAGGGCGTTGTCTACTTCGGGAGTCACGACAGGAGCCTTTACGCCGTGGACGCAAAGAAAGGGACTGAAAAGTGGCGCTTTTCGACGGGTCACTGGGTTTCGTCTTCCCCGGCGGTCTCGGGGGGGGTTGTCTACGTCGGCTGCTGGGACGAAAACCTCTACGCCGTGGACGCAAAGAAAGGGACTGAAAAGTGGCGCTTCAAGGCGGCGGGGGATATAACCTCTTCTCCCGCGGTGTCCGAGGGGGTTGTCTACTTCGGCAGCGTGGACAACAACCTCTACGCCGTTGACGCCGGGACTGGCGTCGAGAAGTGGCGCTTTAAGACCGAGGGAGACGTGAACTCGTCACCGGCGGTTTTTGAGGGGGCCGTCTTCTTCGGCAGCAAGGACAAGAATCTTTATGCCGTAGACGCGAAGACGGGCACGGAAAAGTGGCGCTACATTACGGGAGGGGACGTGGTCTCGACCCCCGCGGTATCCGGCGGCCTCGTTTTTGTCGGCTCCGCCGATTCCAACGTCTACGCACTGGATACAGCCTCAGGCAAAGAGAAGTGGAAGTTCAAGGCCGCGGGATACGTTATGTCGTCCCCGGCCGTGGATGACGGCGTGGTCTACGTCGGCAGCAAGGGCGGATTCCTCTATGCGCTAAATGCGGCCACGGGCACGGAAAAGTGGCGCTTCAACGCCGGAAGCGATATTCACTCCTCCCCGGCCGTATCGGGGGGCAGGGTCTACTTCGGCAGCATGAAGGGCGATTTCTACGCCGTTGACGCCGCCGAGGGAAAACAGATTTGGCGTCAAGAGATTGGGGGCGGGATTCTGTCGTCCCCTGTCGTCATCGGCGGCGTTTTATACTTCGGCTGCTACGACGATCACCTTTACGCATTGGATTAAATAATGGAGAAGGCCATGAAACTATTGCGATCAAACAGAAGCGGCTCGGGAGGCTTCGGGGGGTTTTTGATTTGTAAGGTTACGATCCTTTTTATCCTGGCTCTTTTTTTACTCCCCTCAATCTCTTTAAGCCAGGAGGTCGAGTGGGAGCTGCGCTCCTCTTCCCACCTGGCCCCCCAAGGGCAGAATTACTACGATGTCTACAGGCTCTTTGACGGTCAGATGGGAACCGCGTGGGTGGAGGGGGTAAGCGGGGGCGGTGTCGGCGAATTCATCACGTTGAGACTGATGAATATTGCCGGCAATGTGGAAAACTACATTTACCTGAAGGGATTTGAGCTGAACAACGGCTACTGCAAGGACAGGGAGACCTGGTTAAAAAACGGAAGGGTAAGGAAGATAAAAATATATTTTAATGGGACGGAAATATACAACGGGCACCTCGAGGATACCATGAGGGAGCAGACGGTGAGCCTCGGGAGCCATCTCGTCAATATCGATGATGTGATAAAGATCGAGATCATGGATGTCTTCCCAGGAAGGGAATACGAGGACACCGCGATCTCGGAGCTGATCCCGATATATACCTTTGCGCAATGACCGTCTCGGCCGGCCGGCGATGGCAAGACTAAAAAACGGAGAGATCGGGGGAATGAACCGGTTTCGGGAACGGGGGAATTGGGAAAAGGAGAGGTTGAGAAGGATTGAGAAATGGGGGGGCGGTAAGGAGCCGATTAGATTGTTTGGATTGGGGAAGGCAGGGGGAATTGGGAGGATTGGGGAGGGGGAATGGGGAAATGGCTATACTATAACAATAGAGGGGTTGGGGGGCTTGAGAGACTGGGAGAAAACTGGGGGAATGAGGGAGCTGGGAGGAGCCGATCTGATTGTTTGATTGGGGAGGCTCGGGGTAATGGGGGAATTGGAGCCGGGGGAATGAGGGGGCCGTGGATTTTACTCTCCCGTGAATCTCTTCAGCCAAGCCGAGACTTGTTCATCGTACGAGATTGACCTCAAGAGCTCGATAGCCCTTCCCGTCTCGATCCGTTTAATCTCCGTGTCCCTCGATAGATATGCGGAAACGAGATGCTTCCTTGCGGCCGTCTTTGTCTCAAAGAGGGACTCGTAATAGGCGATGAGTTTTGTTATACCGCTATCTTCGGTTTCCTTGAGCGGCGTAACCGGGTCTATGTAGGCTCCATCCACCCTGATGCCGAGGTGAAGCTGGGGGGATACGGCGTTTCCGGATATGCCGGTCAACCCGAGTACGTCGCCCCGCCTTACCCGATTCGGCCCCCCGTAGGCCTCTTTCAGGTGCATATAGAGGGTCTCCACCCCCCTTCCGTGGCTGATTATCACGTAGTAGCCCGCATTTTTTCTGTTCTCTCTCACCGTAACCGTCCCGTCTGCCATAGCCCTTATCATGAGGTCGTCTCCGTAAAAGTCGAGCCCCTGGTGTTTCCGGGGCGCCCGTTTGAAGTCGTCCCTTACGGCGCCGAACCAGGGCAGGCCGTCCCTGACCAGGTCTTCGTGCATGGACCCCAGCGAGATGGCGAGGAGCTCATCCGTTGTGATGGAGGCGAAGGGGGCCGTCAGATCGATCCCGTTTATCGACCCCCATTTCGCGCAGTCGGAAGAAGCGGGGGATTCCCCGGCGGCTTCCTCCGCGCACGACTCAGATACGTAAAACAGGACGTCTAAACCGGTCGGGTTTACGGCCTTTGAGTAGGGATCATGCCCCGGCCCAGGCGAGAGCAAGCCGGAGGCGACGAGGACGACGGTTGTCCCAAGAAGTACGTGTATCAGGGATTTTAACCTGTTCATAGGCGGTCCGATAGACTTTATAGCAACGAGGGGTCTTCTTGAAAGGTCCCGGCCACCGACACCCCCCTTTTACGGGCCGGCCCCACTGTTTTCGAAATCGGATCGGAAAGACCTCCGTCGATCAATCCTTCTTTTTGCCTCCCCCCTTAGGCGGTGGGATAGCCAGTGGGGGATCGGGTCCGGTGATCTCCTTGGGCGGGGCCTTCGCCGGAGGGGCAACCGGTCTTATCAGTTTCATTAAAAAGTATATCCCGAGGGCCAAGATGCCGAAGAAAATCATGATTATGGCGGTGACAAGAAGATAGTTGACCTTGTAGGTAACGAGCTGGATGTCGAGGTTTCCGACCCTCTTCATGTTCAGCGCCCACGTGGCGCTTTTCTTGTTCCAATTTGTGGCATTGGTTTTTATGATTCTCCCCCTGTAGTTGACGACAAACGTGAGGGGGATGTTTTGAAAGAAGTCTATATCCTTCCCGCTCGTGCTCTTTGTCCGCTCCCTTACATAGGTGTAGTTGACGTTCAGGACATACCTCTTGAAGAGAACGTAGTCGGTAACTGAAAAGTCGAAGGCGTTGACCTTGGTAACCCTGATATATCCCGGGACTGTAGGTATCTCCCAGTGTCCCTTCATCAGCCTCTTCTGTCCGGTTACCGTCACCCTGTCCACCTCGTACACGGTCTCGACGCTGAATCCGTTGTTTCTCATGTCGGTTATGAGATCCTTGAGGTAGGGCGCGACGAGGGCCGGGGCGTCGATCCTCAGGGTAACGAGCTCGGAGTCGTCCTTGTCGATGGTGATCTCATACAATACATCGATGCATCCCGAGACGGCGATAATGGAGAAAAGCAAAATTGCTATCGCTATTTTTTGCTTCATGATAGGAATATCTTTCCGATTAAAATTGGAAGCCCCCGTGATTGTCGGACAATAATAGTATCTGAGGGGGGTTCTTGTCAAGCAGGAATGACGGGAAGGTGAATTTTAGTTTTTTCTCTTTTCACCCCTTCCTATTTTGGGTCCCTAAACGCTGTGAGGCTCTCGGAAGCGGCGGATTAGTTTCAGGTTATTGAAAGTTGTATTCGGGGTTTTTAGGATCGAAGTCGAGATCAGTCAGCCCGACGTTGGTTCTGAGGTCCCTGTATCTGTAGTCCTCCCACATTTCCCCGTCGGGGCCGTACGACCTGTAGTATAAGGGGAGGTATCGCTCCATGTCTATCCCGAAGATGGAGACCGGGGCGTAGTAGGGATAATCCTTGCCGTGGGGGAGTTTTATCCTTATGAGCCTTACCGGTTTTCCGAAGATATTTTTCGTCCCAATGTCCTCGACTATCATGTTGTCCTCCGGATGGGCCTTGGCGTAGTCCATGCTTCTTTCGAGGGTGTTCATCATATATACAAGGGAGGATTTGTCTATCGTATGCCGGGACCTTTTGTTGGCCATGTCCGCGCCCGGTTTTAGATTTAAGATGATCCCATTGAGGGCTCCACCTAAATGTCCCATCATCTTGCCGTCGTTCCACCCCTCCCGATAGATAATTTCCTGTCCATTGTTTGCTTCCCCTATGGAGCGGAGATAGACCGAGTTCGGCCTCTTGAATTTGTATAATATCACCTCCTCCGGCAGAAGCTTGCCCCCGACCCTCTGTACCTGGTGAACGACAAGAATGTAGTCGTTGACGCCCTTCATTGTGCCGATGCACTTCCTGAGCGCATCGATGGGCTCAAGGGTATGTTCGGAGTATACCTTTAATGGAATCAGGGTGAGCGTGAGTATCAGGATCGCAATCGCGGGATTGATGGGCTTTAGAGGTTTCATCTTGTTATTTTATTCAAAATATCTGTTTTTTAAAGGGCTTCGGGGCATGCGCAAAAAGTTTTTTGCCGGGATCAGCTCTCTTCTGCCGTTCTCGGGGAGTTCCCATTACAATGGGGATTGACCTCTCGGAAACGCGATCAGGATGTCGGTTCCGACTCCCACCTTGCTGTCGACCTCGATCACTCCGCCGTGGGCCTCGACGATCTGCTTGACCGTCGAAAGGCCGAGTCCCGTTCCCCCGTCCTTTGTGGAGAAAAAGGGATCGAAGATCGACGATTGAATATCCTCCTCTATTCCGGCTCCGTTGTCTGTGATCTTAATCACCAAAAATCCCCTGTAATCCTCGTTGTTTTCCCCTACGCTCACCTTTATCGTTCCGCCGTCGGATATGGCATCGGATGAGTTGAGAAAGATGTTCCAGAAGACCTGTTTTAATTGCTGGAAGTCGCCTTCCATGTTCGCGTCGTCGGAAAACGTGGTTTCGATCCCGATCCTGCTCTCCCCCTTGGGAGTGTTTTTGAAGACCGCGATGGTTTCGTTGATAACGCTTGTTATGTCCAGCATCTCCTTTTTTACCTCTATCGGTTTCGCGTACATAAGGAAATTCGTTATGAGGTGATTCAGCCGGTCGATCTCCTGGAGTATTATCTCCATGAGGTTTACGTTTTTCCCCTCCAGAGACAGCTCGTTTTTTAGAATCTGGATTGATCCGCTCATGGCGGCCAGGGGATTTCTGATCTCATGGGCAAGGTTGGCGGCGAGCTTGCCGAGGGTCGCAAGCCTGTCGGATTTTTTTACCTCCTCTTCCATCTCCATGAGGCGGGTGATGTCCTGAAAAAGGATGATCTTCCCCACTGTTTTTCTGCGGGCGTTTTTTAACGGGGAGACGGAGAAGCCGAGCACGTATCTCTTCTTGTGTTTGGTCTCATATTCCATCGTCCAGCGGTTCAGGCTGTCTTTGTATCTTGTATTCTCGATTCTCTTGATTTTGGACGCGATGCCCGACAGCAGATCTCCTATAGGCTTTAGGTAGACATCTTCGAGAGTCGTTTCAGTGATCTTTTCCGCCTGGCGGTTTATTGAGATGATCTCGTTGTTCGTGTTTATCGTGATTACTCCGGTCTGGATGTTCTGGATTATGTCGTTGTTCAATATCTTCAGCTCTTCGTAGTCTATCTCCTTTTCTATGAGCTCTTCCCCGGCCCTCTTGAGCTGTTCGGCGAGGTACCCGGAGAGGAACGCCACGAGATAGAAGGCGACGATGTTGATGAAGATATTGTAGAAAATATCGCTTTCCTTGTAGCTGAGCTTTGCGCCGCTGATGTAGGGGGATATTATTCCGTAGTAGTCAAGGTCGACGAGGACGCCGTAGAGTATTCCGGAGAGGGACGCCGTGAGAAACCCCCCCGATCGATATAGGACGATGCTTGCGCTTATGACAATGACGATATAGAGAAAAGCGAATATGCTCTCGATGCCCCCGGTGATGAATATCAGGGCGGTGACGATGAAAACGTCGAGAAAAAATTGGATATATGCGAAGATCTTGAGATTTTTGAGTATCCTGAAAAGGAGGATATATATCGCCGTCAGAAAGTAGGTAAATGCGATTAGGAAGTAAATCAGCTTGACGTCCGGGACGAGCTGGGATCCCTTTTCGGTGATTTGCAGGATTACCGAGGTCCAGAGAAGGACGGAGATAATGACTACACGGAAAAACATCAATATCTCGATGTTTTTCCGTAAATCCCCGACTTGTTTTTTTCTTTTTTTAGACGCCATGATTCTTAAGAAGAAAGATGGAAGGTATGGTCGCCGATAATCTTAAACCCGGTATAACGCTTTTTGAATGTATGGGCGGCTGTTATTGGATTTAAGATTATCCTCCCCCCATTGCGGCGGCCATGTTGAATATGGGGAGGTATAGGGCGATGACCATTCCGCCGACTACCACCCCGAGGAAGACCATGAGCATAGGCTCCAAGAGGGAGGTAAGCGCCGCAACGGCGTTATCGACCTCATCGTCGTAGAAATCCGCTATCTTGTTGAGCATGGCGTCCATGTTACCGGTGGCCTCTCCCACGGCCACCATTTGGACCACCATGGGCGGGAACACCCTGCTTTGGCTCATCGGCTCGGCGATCGTTTTTCCCTCGCTGATGCCGGTCCTTGTGGCCATAACCTCGATTTCCACGGTCTTGTTTCCGGCGGTCTTTGCGGTGATTTCAAGGGCGTCCATGATGGGAACGCCGCTGGATATCATGGTGCCCAAGGTTCTCGTGAAGCGGGCGACCGCGACTTTTTTCAACAGTGAGCCGAAGACCGGCACCTTTAATATGAGATCGTCTATTATTCTATTGCCTAAGTCGGTTCGGTAAAAGTATGTAAAGGAGATAACGAATACAATACCGGCGATTATGGCGATGTAGAGTTTTGTTTTGACGAAGTTGCTTAAGTTTACAAGGATTTGGGTTGGAACCGGCAATGCAACGCCGGCGCCGGCAAACATCTCCTGGAACATCGGAACGACAAAAACCATAAGAATTCCCGTGACGACCACGGCCACTCCCACGATGGTTGCGGGATAGACAAGGGCGCCCTTGACTTTAGATTTTAGTGACTCGGCCTTCTCGATGTAGGCCGCGAGACGGTTTAAGATCGTATCGAGGATACCGCCGACCTCGCCGGCCGCCACGAGGTTCACGTAGAGGGCGTCGAATATCTTGGGGTGCTTACTCAGGGCATCGGCAAAGGTTGCCCCGCCTTCAACATCTTCCTTGACGTTGAAGATGATGTTCTTGAAGGTCTTCTTTTCCTGCTGGCTTCCGAGGATATCCAGACACTGAACAAGGGGAAGACCCGCGTCTATCATGGTGGCGAACTGACGTGTAAAGATTACAAGATCCTTTTTGGTGGGCTTGGGCTCGAGGCCCGGAATCGTCATATCCTTGTCCATGCTGAAGCCCTTTTTCTCCGAAAGGGCGCTGGGAGTTATATTTCTTTGTTTTAAAAGCGCCGTTGCCGCCGCCTGGTTTGCGGCCTCTACCTCGCCGTTTTGCATCGCCCCGGTATTGTCCCTCCCCGACCATTTAAAAACAGGCATTTTACTCCCCTTTTATATATCGATGAAAAGCGTTTATGTCTTCACGGTTAAGATTAAACAAATTATGATAAAAACGGCGTCATTAATGGGCGGTGCTTTATTCTGTTTACAAAATTGACAAAACGCCGTGCCGCCCCCCGTAAAAAATTGCTCCGTCTATCCCGATGAAAGAATGTGCTCTTTAAAAGTTCTTGAATTTTTAAGAAAAACAGCCTTTATCGTTTTTCCAAGTCCCTACATGGGATGAAGTCTGCAAATAACCTTCGCTTGCGTTTCCCCCGTTTCCCCGCTTTCCCTCTCCCCCCTCTTGCTATTTTCCCCCGATTCCCAGCCCCCCTTCATCCCGACCCCCCTTTATCTATGTTACTCCCCCCGTTGTTAAGGCGTTTCTCATTATCGCCCGATCACCCGTTCCATAGAGTCCCGTCGAAATAGTGCGGGGTGATGGTTTATTGCGGCATCCCCCCGCCCCTTTGGGTCTGGGCCTGAGCCTGGGCCTGGGGTTGACCGGTTTTTGTGGTGGCGGTCGTCCCCCTTGAGAGCATATTCCTTAGCTCCTCGGGATCGGAGCTCCTCCCCATTGCCACGTCCAATGTCAGCATTCCCTTTGTATAGAGGGTATATAGGGACTGGTTCATGGTCTGCATTCCGAATTTTGCCTGGCCCACCTGCATGATGGAGTATATCTGATGGATTTTATCCTCCCTGACGAGGTTTCTGATGGCGGCGTTGGGCACCATGACCTCGATCCCCAGCACCCTTCCCTTGCCCCCCGCCCTTGGGATAAGCTGCTGAGAAAGAACCCCTTCCAGCACGAAGGATATTTGAGCCCTGACCTGTGATTGCTGGTAGGGCGGAAAGACGTCTATTATCCTGTTTATCGTTTGGACGGCCGAATTTGTATGGAGTGTTGCAAAGACGAGGTGGCCCGTTTCTGCGGTGGTGAGGGCCGCCTCTATGGTTTCCAGGTCTCTCATCTCACCGATGAGGACTATGTCGGGGTCCTGCCTCAGGATATATTTCAGGGCCGTCTTGAATCCTTCCGTATCGGCCCCCACTTCCCGCTGGTTGACGATACATCCCTTGTGGGGGTGGAGATACTCGATGGGGTCTTCGATGGTGATGATATGCTCGTGTCTCTCCTCGTTGATCTTATTGATCATAGATGCCAACGTTGTCGACTTGCCCGATCCGGTGGGGCCTGTTACCAGGATCAGGCCTCTCGGTTTTCTTGCGAGCTCCTCGACCACCGGCGGGAGTCCCAACTCCTGAAAGGACATGAACTTATACGGGATTATCCTGAAGGCGGCGGCCATGGCTCCCCTCTGGATGAAGACGTTCGCCCTAAATCTTGAGAGTCCCTTCACGCCGAAGGAGAGGTCGAGCTCGTTGTTCTCCTCGAACTTGTGTTTTTGGGCGTCGGTCAGGATGCTGTAGCAGAGGTTTTTTGTATCGGTCCCTGTTAGGGGGTCCATGGATAGGGGGACGAGTCTCCCGTCGATCCTGATCTGCGGCGGCGTTCCCGTTGTGATATGCAGGTCTGTGGCCCCTTTTTCTACCATTATTTTCAAGAGTTGGTGAAGACTTGCCATAAAGAGATCCTCTTCATTTTTTTATGTTTTTAAGATTTATGAATCCGCCGCGGACGCCCTCAATACTTCCTCGATGGTGGTGACCTTCTCCTTGATTTTCAGGATGCCGGCCTGTCTTAATGTTCTCATTCCGTGGCGCATTGCTTCACGCTTGAGTTCGATTGTTGAGGCACCGTTTAAGATCAATTCCTTGAGCTCGTCGTTCATTCTCATCACTTCGTAGAGGGCGACCCTCCCCTTATATCCCGTATTGGCGCATGTGGAACAGCCCCTTCCCTTGTAGACATCGATCTCTCCCGCTTCGTCCGGGGAGACGCCGATGTCGATAAGGGCCTGGGCCGGGACGTCGATTTTTTCCTTGCAGTGCTCGCATATCCTCCTGGCGAGCCTCTGGGCCACTATTGCGTTGAGGGATGAGGTGACAAGGAAGGGCTCGACCCCCATGTTCAGGAGCCGGTTGACAGTGGATGGGGCGTCGTTTGTGTGGAGCGTGGACAAGACGAGGTGGCCGGTGAGGGCGGCCTTGATGGCGATCTCGGCGGTCTCGAAGTCCCTGATCTCCCCCACCATGACTATGTCCGGGTCCTGACGGAGGAACGATCTCAATGCGGCCGCAAAATTGAGGCCGATCTCGTCGTGCATCTGTACCTGATTAATTCCTCCAAGGTTGAACTCCACCGGGTCTTCCGCGGTCATAATGTTGTCGGATTCCTTGTTGAGCTCTGAGAGGGCTGAATAGAGCGTGGTTGTTTTCCCGGAGCCGGTGGGGCCCGTAACAAGAACCATACCGTAGGGCTGGTGGATTGCGTCCTTAAATTTTTCCAGCGCCTCCACCTCGAAGCCCAGCCTTGTCATGTCAAGCTGAAGGTTCGACTTGTCGAGGAGCCTCAAAACGACCTTTTCGCCATACAGGACCGGAAGGACGGAGACCCTGAAGTCCATCTCCCTGTTCTTGCCGAGCTTTAGCTTGATGCGACCGTCCTGGGGGAGGCGTTTCTCGGCGATGTCGAGCCTCGCCATGATCTTGACCCTCGACGTGATGGCGTTTTTGATCTTGAGGGGAAGCCCCATCGCCTTTCTCAACACGCCGTCGAGCCTGTATCTTATCCTGTAGGATTTCTCGTACGGCTCGAAATGTATGTCCGATACGCCGAGCTTGATTGCCTTGATTAGGATTCCGTTTACGAGTTTTATGATGGGGGCTTCGACGTTCTCTGTGGAGTCTTCATCGCTGGACGAGTCGATAACCTCGACGGTGTCCACGGCGCCGTGGACAAGGGCGTCGAAGTCCTCCACCTCGACAACTCCGTCGTCGTCCATATCGCCGAATGCGCCGGAGCCATCTTCATCGTCGAAATCGTAATCCTTGGCGTCCAAGGACACAGACCCCTGGCCCTCCAATCCCCTGGTTCCGTAGTTCCTCTTTATGGCGTCGATGATGTCGGCCTCAGCCGCCACGACCACATCGACGTTGAAACCGGTAACGAACCTTACGTCCTCGACCACCTGCATGTTGGAGGGGTCCGCCATGGCGATAACCAGATTTGAGCCGGAGCGGGATATCGGTATGAGCATATTTTTCTTGGCGATGTTGGAATTGACGTATTTCAATACCGATTTGTCGATCTCGTAATCCTTAAGGTTGATCGATGGAACGTTATACTGGGAGCTGATGAATTCGGTTATCTCCGTTTCAGACAGGAAGCCGAGCTTCGTCAACTCCTGTCCGAGTCTCCCGCCGGAACTCTTCTGCTGCGCCATCGCCTTCTGCAGCTCTTCGGAAGTAATCAGATTATTTCTGACAAGCAGCTGTCCCAACCTTTCACTCATTTTTGATTGCCCCTTGAAAGAGAAATTTTGCTAATTCTGTAGCGCCAATTCTGTAGCGGAGAGTTTGGTAAAATCACCTTTATATCATATATTCAATTGTACTCTTTTGTCAAGACATATTTGACGACAATGAGAAGTTGGTAATAGTAAAAGTAGAGGACAGGATCAAGATCGTCGGGTCAAGGACAAATAGAATGGATAAGCTCAAAACGAAAGATTAACTGAGCCGCCTCTTTATATTCATATTTTTATGGAGCGGGATGGGAACTGCTCGGTGCCGCTTAAAGGACAATTGCGTGGAGTCCGGTCCTTCTATGTGTGCTGCCTTAAAATCTGGAAGCGAAGGGGAGGGCATTTCCATTGAGGCATAATAAGGGTCATAATCCCTCGAAACGAAGAGGGATTCAGACCTGTTTCATCCCCAGGGCCGCCCTCATGATATCGAGGGGAGCCTCCTCCCCTGTCCAGAGTGCCAAGGCGCGGGCGCCCTGATGGAGGAGCATTGCGAGGCCGTCGGAGTAGAGCACCCCCCTCTCTTTTAGGGCGGCTTCTACATCGCCCTTTTCTACTCCGTAGTTCATGTCAAAGAAGAGGGCCCCTTTTTTCATCTTGAGGAGATCGAGTCCAAGGGGATCGTTTTCGGGGGAGGTCGCCTCCGGTGTCGATTTCTTGACCGAGGTGGCGTTGATAATTATATCGAATCGGTCTATTTCCGGGTTAATCACTCCGGGATTTAAGGGCACGACCTCGATTTCTATATTCCTTTTCAGTACATCCATAAGGTTGGATCTCAGCTCCTCGGCCTTGTCTATCGACCTGTTTGCTATGGTGAGGGAGGCTGGCGATTCTTGAAGAATCGAAAAGAGGACGCCCCGGGCAGCGCCCCCGGCCCCTATTATTAGGATCCGGGCGCCTGAAACGGCGACGTTAAGCTCGTAGTTGATCGCGGACACCATGCCGTAGCCGTCCGTGTTGTCGCCGATGAGCTTATCCATGGACGGGAATATGGTGTTTACCGAGCCGGTGAGCTGGGCCTCCGGGAAGAGCTCGTCGAGGTATCCGATCACCCGCCCCTTGTGGGGTGCGGTTACGTTTACGCCGCCGACGTCCATTATCCTCAATGCGTTCAATACCGTCCCGACGTCTCTGCCCTGAACGTGGAAGGCGAGGTAGACCGCATCGATTCCCAATGTCTCAAAGGCGGCGTTCATCATCGCCGGGGATTTTGAGTGGGATACGGGATCGCCTATAAGGCAGAAGAGCTTGGTGGCGGGGGAAATCTCCCGTTTCATCTTCATTGCTTCTTGTAATATTCGACGTAGCTTCTGATGTTGTCCACATCAGGGTCGTCCGGGACGAGCTTCAGATACCTGCCGAAATAGTTTGCGGCCTCTTTATGGTTATCCTGACTCCTCAATATTATGCCGAGGTTTTTAAGGGAGACCAAAAGCTCTTCTTTGTCGATATTCATGGAGATCGCCTTCTTGTAGTTGGTAACGGCAGATTCGAGCTCATCGAGGTTGTCGTATGAGAGGGCGAGATAGAAATAGAGCTTTGCCGTCTTGTGTCCCCCCTTGTTTATCGCCTCCTCTATAAGCTCCACGGCGTCCTTGAAGCGGTCTGCAAATATAAGCTTTTCGGTCCTCTCCAAGTAATCTTCGTAAGAGATTGTCTCGGCCGACCAGGCCGACGCCGTTTCCACGGTCGGCCCGATGAAGGATTGAAAATCGGGGCAAACCGAAAAGGGGAGGGCGACCGCCGCGATAATAAATAACAACAGAAGGCCCGATCGCGCCTTTCCTGCAATATTCAATAATTTCCTGCTAAAAAATAATCTCATCTCTTTTAGATCCAACAATAGTCTTTGAAGTCAGTTAAATTCAAAACCGATGCCGCCTTTGTCCACAACTTGAACAAATCCGCCGCGGTTTGAAACATCTCATGGTCTCGCTTTGTCCTGATTTGACCCAACGCCGCAATGGAGGTAAATCTTCCCATCCCCCCCGTACCGCCGCTTTTTGTCATCTACTTGTAGTCACTGACATATTTTTTTATATTTTCGGCGTCCGGGTCGTTCGGGACGAGATCCAGATACCTTTCGAGGTATACGGCGGCTTCATTGTGCCTGCCCAAGCCCCTCAAGATTATCCCGAGGTTTCTCAGCGCCACGGTCAGCTCATTTTTCTCGAGGTTTAGATCGACGGCCTTCTTATAGTTTTGGGCGGCGTACTCGACCTCGTTCATGCCGTCGTAGGCCAACGCCAAAAGGAAGTAGAGGTTCCCGGTCTTGTCCTCCCTCTCGTCGATGGAGCCCTCGATTAGCTCAATCGCGTCCTTGTAATGTCGGTCGGAGATATAACCGTTGGCCTTTCTGACCACTTCGTTGTAATCGGGTCCCTTGGAAAGCCAGCCCTCTGGCGGCTTCTCCCCCGATAAGGAGTACGTCTTCTTGTCATCGTTCAGGTTGTAATGGTCGATCTTGCCGCTATCCTTTTTAACTATAATCCCGTAGATGTAGTTGTTGTAGGAGAGGGTCTCTATCGTTTCATCTCCGCGGACGTAGTGCTCTACCCAGGTCTCCGGGCCCACTACGCCGGACAGGACGTCCCTCCTCGTCTTGTAGTGGTCGTTTTTGAACGCCGGGTTCGGCTCGGCGCCATCGAGGATGTCCGATATGTAGAGGTTTTCCGAGGCCGAAGAAACACCCGGGATAAAAAGGACGGTCGTTATTAAAAACAGGGCGAGTAAAATATACGCGAGAGACGATCTCGCCGCGATCTTAGCCCTTATTTTGATTGCCTCTATTTTCATCAAACAGCTCTCCTCATTGCCCAATATTGCAATATTGATATGTCGGTGTATAGCTTAATACATCTTGTGCGGCCTTGTCAAGGACGCATTTCGATAAAAGTGTGTAAATATGTTAGGCTGGGCGTCGGGAGAGGGAATGGTCGGTCATTCAACCTCTTTCTTGCCGAAGTGGAGCACGATCGCCGCGATCTTTGCGCCCTCTTTGTCTTCGCCGGCGCTCACCTCCGATAGCGCCCTCTTGACCGCCGTGTCGTCCATCTTGAGGAGGGAATGAAAGATGACGAGCTTCTCCTCCTCTCCGGCCGTCTTGTAGGTCTCGATAAGCGGCCTTACGGACGCGAAGTTGTTGAGCTCGCCTAAGGAAAACTCGGCCCTTATCCTCACCGATTCCTCTGGGTTTTTTAGTAGGGGCAGTATATAGACTGTCCCCCGCCTCTGCTTCAGGTAGGCGAGGGTCATCGCGGCCTTTGCCCTGACCTTCGGGTCACCGCTCTTCAAGTCCTTGACCATCGCCTCGAACTCGAACGGGGGGGTCAGGGTTTTGCCCAGCTCCTTGAACTCGCTTTCGAGATCGGTGAAACTCTTCGACGGCGACAGGGCCGGGGGGGAGCCGGGTTCCGGGACCTCCGGGGTCGTCTCCAAATGAGAGGGCACCTTTGCGACATCTTCGTTATAGGGAGTATCGGGCATCGGCTTCGCGATACGATCTTTGATCGAGTCGAGGGAGAGCTTCGCTATGGCTCTAACCCTTGGGTCATCGTCGTTCAGGGCGTCGGTCAGGGACTTTACGGCGTTCTCCCTCCCGAAATTCGAGAGGAGCTGGGCCGCAAAAATCCTGACGTCGACGTTTTTATCCTTGAGGCCCAAGGCGATGAAGGCGGAGAGCCGATCCCTGTATCGGTCGTCGTACGTCTCGCCCGAAAATATCTTGAGCGATTCTCCTATCAGCTTTGCGTTGGAGACATTGCCCTTGCCGCCATCTCCCGCCGGGCAACCCTCTCCCCTGGGGGAGCCGTCCGGGCAGACCGAGCCTATCTTCAACAACGCCGAAACCGAGGCCTCCCAGACGGCCTGCTCCATGGAGCCGGTGAGGGTGTTCACCAGAGGCCATACTGCCCTTTTGTCTTTCGATTTTCCCAGCTCCGCCGCGGCGAAGGCCTTTACCTCGGGGATGTCGATCTTAAGCATCTTGATGTAGATGGGCACCTTGTCCGTAAAGAGTAAGAAAGCGGCCAGCGCGGTTATGACGATGATGAGGACTATGGCTATCCTGTTCCTTACGCGGCTGTCCTCCACGGTGATGATGGGCGCAGGCCCCTTCAGGTACTTGTCGTGATCTCCGCCGCCGGTTGTTCCGCCGGGGTCGCTATAGTTATAGCCGTTCGGGTTTTCTCGTTCCACGGTTTTTGCCTCTTAAAAGGTCGGGTTTTTAACATCTGCTGTGGGCGTTTAGGTTTGAATTATACCAGAATTGTTTTGAAAAGGCAAAAGGTGGATGAGTAAAAAATTGCGGCAAACAGGTTCATAATAGATGAAAATTTGAATTGCGGTTTAAAAACGGTGGATGTAGAATTCGGCTCAAATGATAAATGATATAAAGGAGAATGCTAAATGGCCAAAATCGATATTTCCGATGAGACCTTTGCCTTTGTTCCGATAACGACGCAGACGATCCTCGGCACCCATGTCGGCGGCAGGGCAAACTTCATGGCGCTCGGCTGGCTGACGCGATGCAATCACAAGCCGCCGATGATCGCAATATCCGTCAATAAAGGTCATCAATCGGCGGACGGGGTACTTCAGAACGGAGAGTTCAGCATAAATGTGCCGTCTACGGATATGGTGGCCATTACAGACTACACCGGGCTGGTCTCCGCGAAAAAGGTCGACAAATCGGAACTCTTCGCCCTTTTTTACGGCGGTCTCAAGGCCGCCCCCCTGATAAAGGGGTGTCCGGTCAATGTGGAGTGCCGTGTGGTCGAAATGGTCGAGCTGCCAACAAACTACCTATTTGTGGGGGAAGTTGTGGGCGTTCACGCCGAGGAGTCGGTCTTGACCGACGGGATTCCGGACGTCGAAAAGGTCAAGCCCTTTGTCCTGTCGATGCCGGACAACCGCTTCTGGGTGCTCGGCGATTGCGTCGGCCGGGCGTGGCAGGAGGGAAAGGGCTTCAAGAAGTGATTCGTAATTGAACCGGTCGGGCGTGGAGATTAAAAGGGGTAAGGCAGTCATGGGGTCAAGTAGTTATTGGTGGGGGAAAAGGGGTGGGAGGGGTAAAAGCCCCCTCCCACCGTAGGTTGGCCATCGTTCTTCTTAAACTCCGGCGTTTGCTTCACGGACTGCCCGGTCCGGGGAATCAGGTTTGACCGCTTGTCCGTCTTGGCGCAGACCACGGCAGGAGGCTCCGAATCCACAGGCCATCCCCTATTGCACCCCTATTGCACTATTTCTATGGCGACCAAATCTCTCCGCCCCCGGTTATGGGGACCGCCTGACCCACCATGTAGCTTCCGAGGGGGGAGGCGAGGAAGTAGATGACGTCGGCGATGTCGCGTCCCGTCGCCGGCCTTCCGATGGGGATCGTCTTGATCGATTTCTCCCTTGCCTCCTCGGGCGTGATCCCGTTGAGCATGGCTATGTACTGGTATTCGTCACGTCCCATGCTCGTCTCAACGAAGTGGGGACAGACGGCGTTTATCAGGATGTTTTTTGGGGCATACTCCAGGGCGACGGTCTGGGTCATCCCGATTATTGCGAACTTGCTGGGCGAATAGGCGCCGTATTCCGCAGGGCCCATAAGGCCCGCGGTGGAGGAGAGATTGATGATCCTTCCGCCCCCGACCTTTAACATTTCGGGGATAACCGCCCTCATGCAATAAAAGGTGCCCTTCACGTTCACCTCCATGGTCTTGTCCCAGGCCGCCTCCGGGATGTCCAAGAAGGGGCCCACCCCCACCCCCGATCCGGCGTTGTTGACGAGGATGTCAATCCTATTGAATACTTTTACGGTCTCCTTAACCATCTCCTCTATCTCGTCCTTCTTGGTAATGTCCACCTTGAAGGCCTTGGCCTTTCTTCCCATATCCTCTATTTTTTTTGCGACCGATTCCAGATATTCCCATCCCCCCAGGGGATACCATGACATGTCTCCCTCGTATGTGCGGCATATATCGGATATTACGACGTTTGCCCCCTCCTCCGCCATCTTGAGGGCCGTCGCCTCGCCGATTCCGTCAGGTCTCCCAACTCCGGTGACGATCGCCACCTTTCCATCGAGTGTTCCCACAATATTCTCTCCTCTTGTTTTTATGGTTGCAAAAAGAGGTGCGGGAAAGGGCTTAAAGGCCCTTTCCCGCATGGATACCCTATTTTATCCCTGCTCTTCGGGAACGCCCGTGTAGACCTGCTCGAACTGCTCCGCTCCTGGTGGTATGAGGTTGGACTGCTTGTCCGTCTTGACACAGAGCACCGCGGGAAGCTCCGAGTCCTTGGCGCGCCTGATGGCGTCCTCGAGGTTCTCGATCTTATCCACGTACTCGCTGTAACACCCAAGACCCTCCGCCACCTTGTCCCACCTTATCGGGTACTGCTTGCATCCCACCAGCTTCGACGGGTCGCCGAACTCCATGAGCTGGCCTATCTCCTCCATGCACCAGGACTCCTCGGCGTGAACCATTACCGTTATCTTTATCTTTTCCCTGACGGCGGTTACCATCTCCATGAAGTTGAAGCCCGCCGCCCCGTCCCCCACGATGACGTATACGTCCTTGTCCGGATTTGCCACCTTGGCCCCAATGGCGTAGGGGATGCCGATCCCCAGATGGCCGAACTCGAATAACCCCAGTGATGTCCTCGGCTTGGTGTAAGGGGTGAAAAAGGCGTTGAAGAGGCTGGTGTTTCCTCCGTCCCCTATGTTGATGGCGTCGGGAGGGAAAACCTTTCTGGCCGTCTGCACCGAGTGGGCGGGGTGGATCTTCTCCCCGGCGTAGTCCTTGATGTGTCCCGTCTGCTCCTGCCACCACTCGTCATCCATGTCCTTATACTGTTTTACCATCTTGCCGTCCGAGGGCTTTACCCCCATCTCCTTGAGCTTGCCGCCGAGCGCCTTTACCATCGCCTTTGCGTCGCCCACGACCCCCATGTGAATGGGCCAGTTTGCGCCGATGTTTCTCGGATCGATGTCCACCTGGATTATTTTCTGCTTGTCCGGATCGCCCCAGTACTTCTTGAACGGGAGGTCCATGTCGCCGAGCCTTGTCCCTACGGCGAGGACGACGTCCGCCTCCGTCCTGGCGGTCAGCGCCCCTTTCCCGTACCCGAAGATGTAGTTGGAGTGATCGTTCGGTATTGCCGACCTGGCGGCCATGGTGGTGGTGGCGGGGCAGTTGAGGAGCTCAACGAGACCCATAAAATCTTCCCACCCGCCGGAGTTGAGAACGCCCGTACCCGCCATGAGGAGGGGATTTTTGGCGCCCTTGATGAGCTTTGCCACCTCCTCGATCTGCTTCTCCGAGGGCTCCGGGGCGGTCGCCCTGTACTGGTGGGGTTCCAGGATCCTTACCTTCGACTCTTCACCCTCGGCGTAAGACACGGTATAGGGGACATCGACATGGACGGGGCCGGGCCTTCCCGACACCGCCTCCCTGAACGCCCGCTGGATGATTTCCGGGATCCGCTCCCAGGAGTGGACAACGGCGTTCCACTTCGTCACCGGCTTGAAAAAGTCGTACTGCTCCGTTCCCTGAAAGACACCCGGCTTGCATGGATATATGACCTCCTGGCGGCACTGGGACGAGATGGCGACTACCGGCACCCCCTCCTCCCTGGCGCATATCATCCCTGACAGGAGATTGGCCGTTCCGGGCCCGGCGCCCGCCATGACTACCGGGATCTCCCCTGTCGTCTTGAACACCCCCTCCGCCATGTGGACGGCGGCCGCCTCGTGCCTGGGGCCTATCCAGCGGATGTCGTACTTCCCCACGTTTGCGATGACCGGATTGTAAAACGCATCGATGATTGCAAAAATCCTCTTCACGCCCTCCTTCTTGAGACACTTTACTATAAGCTCTCCTCCGGTTATTGTTGCCATGATAATCCTCCTTTAAATAAGAAATTTGTGTTGTTAATAATGCTATCAATAAAACACGGTCCACACTCACTTTTTCATCGATTCCAGGTCCAGCGGCTCTCCCATGGCCTTCTCGTAGAGGACTCCCACCATCCCCAGGGCCGGGCCGGCGCTCAGTCCCCCGTCCAGCATTATCGCCTGGCCGGTGATGAAGGCGCTCTCCTCCGCCGCCAAGAAGTGAAAGAGGGCCGCCGCCTCCTCCGGCGTCCCCAAACGCTCGATCGCCTGAAGCATCGTGGAGACCTTGAGCTCTATCTCCGCACCCTCCACGTAGGCCATCGGGGTGTCCATTGTGCTGGGGCAGATGGCGTTTACACGGATACCCATGGGCGCCAGCTCCAGCGCCGCGGTCTTGGTTAAAGCGATGATCGAGGCCTTCGTTATCACGTAGATCCCGTAGGTGGGCGTGCCGAAGGCCCCGGCGTAGGAAGCGGTGTTGACGATGGAGCCTCCGACGGTCATGTGGGGGACGGCGTGCTTTATCCCCCATAGCACACCCTTGAGGTTGACGTTGATGCCGCTGTCGAGGTCCTCCTCCTTGATGTCGGTGACCATCCCGGTTGTCCCTTCAATCCCGGCGTTGTTTATGACGATGTCGATCTTCCCGAACTTCCCGGCGGCCTTTTCCATTAACGCCTTGACCTCCTTCTCTTTGGAGACGTCGGTCTTGACGTACATGCCGCCGGCGCTTTTGGCCACGCTCTCACCGTCCTGGATGTCCGCGACGACCACCTTCGCCCCAGCCTTTGCGAATCTCTCGGCCGTCGCCTTGCCGAGGCCGGAGGCTCCCCCCGTTATCACGGAAACCTTGTCTTTCAACGAAAACATAATAATTACCTCCTAAAAAAGAATAATAAGTTATCATTGGTCCTCCTTATTGCTTTTCAAGCGTGTTTACGACTATCTCCTTCAGGTATTGCCTGAGCTCATCCAGCTGAACCCTGTTTTCATCATCCAGGATGTTTCTGTAATAATCGATCCCCTCGACCAAGGCTATGATGAAGTTCGCGGCCTTGTTCGGGTCGATCCCCCTTATAACGCCGTGCTCCATATAGGAGTTAATCTCCACTATTAATATTTTTTTAAAACGCAGGTACATCTTTTTGAGGCGGTCTTTCAGACGCCCGTCCCTAAGGCTCAATGAGTAGCACTCGAAGAAGACCCGGTTGTCGATCAGGGGCCCCCACTCCGGCCCGAATACGAGATCGAGCAGCAGGCGAAATCGCATTTTAGGGTCGGTTACGTTCTCAAACCTGACGGCGTACATCTCCTCGTATCGGGAAAGGAGGTTATCCACGAGATCGAGGACAAGGTCGTCTTTCTTCTTGTAGTAATGGGTGATGAGGCTGGGGTGAACCTCCATGTGCTTGGCTATCTTGGCGATGGAGGAGCCCTTGAACCCCTCCTTTTTCATCACCTGGTAGAAGCTCTCCACTATCTCCTGCTTTCTTATGTCCGATATTTTTTTCGGCTTCATTGTCGCTCTCAATGCTATTGATTACCTTTGTTAGTTGACTGACCCATATATTAGTCAATTGACTAATTTTCTTGTTCAGTATACGTTCCTGAGGTTTCGTGTCAAGGGAAAAATGGGGGTTGCTGAAAAAAGTTTTTGGGGGACGGTTTGATGGGATTGATGGGGGAGGGGGGGGTAAACAAGGTCGGGCGGGCTAAACCGCTGTCTCGAATATCCCCGTCTCGTCGTCGTTGAGGTTGAGGTTCTTCCTTATCTCAAGCTCCCTCGTCATCGCAATGTCGTAGTAGTCGTGGGCTTCGACGGATGTGGGGACGCTGTTATAAGTGGGGAAAAAAGTATAGCTAAGACTACTTTTTTTCTCTTCCGCGTTCAATTTCTTTTTCAAACAGATCTTCCTGTGATGGTTCAGGCCAGAGCTTTATAATTTTTGGCGGTATATTTTTCTTGGGAGTTTTGGGATCATAAACAGATCTGTCAATCGGTCTTACTTTTAATTCGCCCTTCTCCGCAAGATTTAAGCGTTCTTTAGCTATCTCTATGTATTCCGGCATTACTTCCGCGCCGATTGCTCTCCTGTTGTGGATAATCGAGGCAATTGCAGTAGTGCCAACGCCAATAAAGGGATCGAATACCCAGTCTCCTTCATCTGTCATTGCAAGGACAAGTCTTTCAATCAATTCGACTGGGAATTGGCAAGGATGCATTGTCTTTTCGATATGATTTGCCTTGACATTTGGTATCTCCCATATATCGGTGGGATTTTTCCCTAGGGGATTCCCTGATAGTTGTCCTCTTTTCGGGCCTTTAAAGTGCTTTTTTTCGGGGTACTTTTGAGGGACACGAATAGGATCAAGGTTAAAAGTATAGTCATTTCCTTTGGTGAACCACAATATTACCTCGTATCTGCCTGAAAACCTCTTTGAAGCGTGTAAACCATGACCAAAATGCCACACTATCCGATTTCTCAGCTTTAAACCCAATTCGCTAAAAATAGGATATAAGACAATGTCAAGAGGTATTATTTCGCCATTATCTACAAAATTGCCGATCTGCCAGCATATGCTGCCGTGATCATTTAAAACTCTGTAACATTCTTTAATAACCTTTCGTTGTTGATTTAAATATTCTTCCAAATCAAGGCGTTTTTCATAAGGTTTCCCAAGATTGTAGGGTGGTGAGGTGACGACCAGCTTAATCAACCCGTTTGGTATTTGAGAAAGCAAATCGAGACAATCTCCTTCAAAAAGGACGACATTTGCATTTAAGTCGAAATTTGATGTAAAACCAATATTCTTCATCAAAGACTCAACTGTGTAAATTGAAAAAATATATCTAAAATTATTTAGGTATTTATCTATTGTGCTACACCTACCAAAATCAACGGAACTGCGGGGACTCCTCTTCCCTCTCTAATAAGGTTATAAAGCTCACTTTCATAATAGCCTGGCCCTGAAGACATCTCGGCCTGTAATTCCTTCATTGGCAGTATTTCAACACCAACATCGATTAAATCACCCACGTAGAATGCCATATGTTTCACAAAAAGATCGTATGCGACAAAAGAATATTTCCCAAATTGAACTTCTACAGCTACACGTTCTTTAACAAAATCTGTTTGGTTGTAGGAATAAATCGCTTTGTGTCCGGAGGCTAATATTTCCGCCTTTTGCTCTTCTGGGGGCATTTTCATTGTTTTTCTTATTAATTTGGCATCTTCAGTTACCCAATATGATGTTCGTTGCTGCTTCCATTCTCGCTTTTCAAATGCCGATCTGATTGATTTATTCATGTCATCAGGGGAATACAGCAGCTTACCTTTCATCGTTTTTTCTTTTGACACTTTAGTTTTACAAAGTTCTGCATTAGTTTGTGCTATCACGTCCTGTATTTCAGTCCAGATATATTCTTTATGAACTTTTATATGCTCAAGACCGTTTAGATGGGAATAAACCGCAACAATTCTCAAGAATATTCTCCTTGGTTTCTTATTTAAAAAATATCAGATTTAACTTATTAAGAGTTTAAATTTCATTGCTTTCTATTCACATTTTATGGGATTTTTATACTTTCTGTCTTTGCATTATACAAAATATATACAGTCAATTCAATGCCAATATCTCTTCCCCTCCTTGGTGATCACCTCGACGTCGGGGCGCCCGGAGAGCCTCCTCGGGCGGCCGCCCCGGGTGAATAGCTTTGCGATCCCGCCGCCGGCGATCCCCACAACGAACCCCCCCACGTGCGCCCAGAAGGCTATCCCGCCGGTGGCGCCGGTGGAGGCGGCGGTGGCTATACCCATGATGAACTGCATCAGGAACCACAGCCCTAAAAAGACGATCGCCGGTATCTCCATCGTGCGGATGATGTATATGATTATCACGGCGGTGAGGACCCTGGCCCTGGGGTAGAGGACGAGGTAGGCGCCCATCACCCCGGCGATGGCGCCGCTCGCCCCCACGGTGGGGATCGTGGAGCCGGGCGCCGTGGCTATGTGGAGGAGGCTCGCCCCGATCCCGGAGCCGAGGTAGAAGAGCACGTAGAAGAAGTGCCCCATCCTGTCCTCCACGTTGTCGCCGAAGATCCACAGAAAGAGCATATTCCCGATGATGTGCATCCAGCCGCCGTGGAGAAACATAGACGTGAAGAATGGGAGGATCTCGTATCTCGGCCCGTAGATCCCGGCCGTCACCCAGGAGGGGACGAGGCCGAAGCGGTATATAAACTCGTTGATCTGCTGCCCCTGGGCCAGCTCAACGAAGAAGACCAGGACGTTGAGGCCGATGAGGATGTAGTTTACGAACGGTATCCTCTGCGATGGGACGTTGTCTTTCAGGGGTATCATGGCATTTAGCTCTTTTTTGTAGAAGGCCTGTTTACTGTGAGGATATATTATGGGGGGTCGTATGTAAAGCTATTTTTGCTAAATTTCGATCCTCGATGAATCGTCATTTGACAAGGCAGGAGATTTCGTATATAAAAGATTTTATGGGGGTCGGCGGATTTTTCTCGGTTCCCCAACAAATACGGAGGTTATCCATGTTTCCTATAAAGAAGATTTTATGTACCACCGATTTCAGCGATCCATCCTTCAAGGCGCTGATCGCGGCACGGGAGATGGCCGAGAAGTTCAAGGCGTCCCTCATGATTCTGCACGTGGTGGAGGAGATCCCCGTCCTCCCGGCCCTGCCTACAAATCCCGCCATCGACGTCCCCCTCTATCAGGAAAAGCTGGAGGAGATGGCGATGATAACCCTCGAGACGGTGGTCAAGGACAAGATTGGGGAAAAGGCCTCTCCGGAGCTGATCATCGGGAGGGGAAAGGCGGCCGAGACCATAGTCGAGACGGCTGTTGAGAAGGGCGCAAATCTGATAGTCATCGGGACGCACGGGGAGACGGGGTTCAGGCATTTTGTCCTGGGCTCGGTGACGGAGAAGGTGGTCAGGCTCGCAAAGTGCCCGGTCTTGACGGTTCACGCCGCGGATTAGCCGGGAGAGCTCGGCCCGTCGATTCTTCCCGCTTTAATGTTTTGTCGGTCGGTTTTCAGGTTCGGGTGAGGTGTAAAGGTGTATACATAACGTGGGTTGTTCATGAAAGAGGGTGAGTGGTTTTCCCCACCGATTTCAATCAATAATAAAAAAGGCCCAGGGTATCCCGGAGCCTTTTTTGGTTTCTGATGCCGATCTGTAATTGTAATATGTAATAAAGTTTTGGCCGCAAACTATGAGTATAAAAAAGGGCCCCGACAATTCCGGGGCCCCTTTTCGCTTACATAACAATCAGTGACGGGCATTTCACGTTTCCCCCGTTTCCCATTCCCGTCCCCGCCGGCGCTATGAGCTGAAGCTCTCGTCTGCGATTTCGAGGTAGCCGTCCTCCTCGGTCTTAATGGCCTTGATCTTGCCGGCTGTCCTGGCAAGGAGGTTTCCGAGGTAGTAGCCCGCGGCGTTGAGCTTCCCGGCGTAGAAGGCCGCCTCGGAGCTGTCCTTGATCTTCGCCTTCAGGGCGTCCCCAGTGGCGCCTCCGGTCAGCTCCTGGAGCTTCGGGTAGGTAATTGTCGACTGCCAGAGGAGCTGCCACCCCATAACGAGGTCGCCCATGACCTCCATCAGCGGGCAGGCGTTTCCGAAGATCAGGCCCATCTTCCCCTTCCCCATAAGCTCCTGCTGGAAGGCGAAGGCCTCTTCAAGCCCCTTGAGGGTGGCCTCGACCTCTTTTGCGTAGGCCGCCAGCGCCTGGATGCCCTTCGCCTCGGCGACGACCTTTGCCACCTCTTCTTTGAAGTAACCGAACATCACCATGCCGTTTAGGAGGGTCTTTCTGAAGGTGAAGTCCATAGCCTGAATGCCGTTGGTTCCCTCGTAGAGGGACGCGATCTTGGAATCCCTGGCGAACTGCTCTACAGGGTACTCCTTGATGAAGCCGTATCCGCCGTAGACCTGAATGGCCTGGCCCGTGATGTCCCACACCATGTCGGTCTGGTATCCCTTGCAGACCGGGATGAGGAGGTCGAGGAGTCCCTGCCAGCGGGCCTTTTCTTCACCCTCTGTGGTCTCGACGTTGTCAGTCAGGTATCCCAGGTAGTATTGGAGACCCCTCATCCCCTCGACATAGGCCTTCATGCGGGTGAGCATCCTCCTCACATCGGGGGGCTGGATGATCGGGACCGATGGCGAATCCTTTTCCGTCATCTTGGTGTAGTGTGGTCCCTGGACGCGCTCCTTTGCGTACTGCACCGCGTGGAGGTACGCCGCCGAGCTGGTGGCCAGACCCTGAAGTCCCACGAATATCCTCTCCTCGTTCATCATGGTGAACATGACTTTCATGCCCTTCATCCGATCTCCGAGCATGTAGCCGACGCACTTTCCGTTGTCGCCGAAGTTGAGGGTGGTCGTCGGCGAGCCGTGGATCCCCATCTTCTCCTCGATGCCGCTGCAGTAGAGGTCGTTCCTCTCGCCTATCGAGCCGTCCTCTTTGGGTATAAATTTCGGCACGATGAAAATCGATATCCCCTTCGTCCCGGGTGGGTCGCCTTCGATCCTGGCGAGGACGGTGTGGATGATGTTTTCCGACAGGTCGTGCTCACCCGACGTGATGAACGACTTGGTGCCAACGATGGAGTAGGAGCCATCGGGATTCGGAGTTGCCTTACACTTTGTCGCCCCCACCTCGGAGCCGGCACCGGGCTCTGTAAGGCACATCGTCCCCAGCCACTCGCCCCCATACATTTTTGTCATGTAGGTGTTTTTCTGCTCCTCCGTGCCGAAGTTCTCGATCATGCGGGCGGCGCCGTGGGCGAGTCCCGGAAAGGCGATAAAAGCGAAGTTCGCCCCTGTGAAAAGTTCGGTGCAAGCCATGTATAGGGAATAGGGCAGTTGCTGTCCCCCGACTTCGGTTTTTTCCGCCATGGCGATCCATCCACCCTCATTATAGGCCTGAAGGGCCTTCTTGAAACTTGAAGGCGTGGTGACCTCGTGGGTCTTTGGATCGTATTGCGAACCAACCCTGTCACTCTCCTCGCTTGTAGGAAAAATTTCGTTTACCGTGAGTTTTTCTGCTTCGTCCAGGACCATATCAAAGATGTCTTTTGAGTGATCCTTGAATTTATCCCTCTCGGTGAGCTTTTCTATATCTAGCTGCTCGTAGAGGACGAAGCGTGCGTCTCTCATATCAACGATTGGATTTGCCATGATCGTCTCCTAAAATATTGTTAAAATATATTAAACCAACAAAGTGTAAGCATAACCATCTAAATTCATTTACAATTCGCCGGCCCCCTTTATGAATGAATAGTCATTCACCACACATTTTTAGCACCGACCGTAAAATATGTCAAGAAAAATATAAGGCTTTCCAACTTTTAAAGTTCGATTTAAAACAACTTGAAATAGTAACCGTTATCTGATAATCTTTAAAGAAAATCTAATTTCTTGATCAGCGGCCGATGAGGAGGAGGTATAATCGATAGCAAGTATAGGGCGGGCCGCGCTCTCCGCTTTCGGGACGGAGGAGTTTTCGGCCGTAAATATGGGTGCCGCGGCGGTAATTCGATAGGGACACTTTGGAATGTGATTATTTTTGGGATGTGATTAAAAATTGCTCTTTATGAGAGGAAGTTTTTTTAGCCGCGCTGATTGTAAACAAATTCAATTATTGAACTTTTTCTAATTACCATGGAAGAACTGAAGAGGAGAACAATCGGGTTGCTTCTGACGAGCGGGGCGGTCCGCTTCGGAGAGTTCAGGCTCAAGAGCGGAAGGATGTCGCCCTACTTCGTCAACCTCGGCGATTTGGCCGACGGCAGGGCGATCTCGGAGCTTGCGGGCTTGATGGCCGACAAGATTAAGGCGGATACCGGCCTTGAAGGCTTCGACGTGGTCTTCGGCCCCGCCTACAAGGGAATCGTTTTGGCATCGGCACTGACCTCGTCTCTCTACGAGAGATACGATGTCGTCAAGGGATTCGCCTACGACAGGAAGGAGAGCAAGACGCACGGGGAGGGGGGCGATTTCATCGGGACCGATCTTGAGGGGAAGCGAGTCCTTCTCGTTGATGACGTCATAACGGACGGCAAGACGAAGATAGATGCGATAGATCGGCTGGAGGGGGAGACGAAGGCAGAGGTGGTTGGGATTTTGGTGGTCGTGGACAGGATGGAGAGGGGCGGGGACGGAAGGGTGTTCTCGAAGGTCATTGAGGATAAATGCAACGTTAAGGTCAGCTCCTTGATATCCGTAATCGATATTATCGAGCATATCGAAGCCGCGGGCGCAGACGGCTTGGGAATTTCGGCGGAGGTTCTCGTTGAGCTGAAGAGGTTTGTGGATTATCCGAAAGAATAACAGCATCCTTTTCAAATTGCGATCAGAGTCATTCCAACTTAATAAGCTGAGTTTTGTGATTGTTGTCACTTCCATCTCACGCTGTTCATATTAAAAAAACCAAGTCAATCCGAAACCGTGTTTCCGCATCAGATCCGATTATTCGAGTACTGTTTTGTTGTACATTTTTGATTATATTTAGTATGTAGGGAAAGTTATGATAAAGTGAAAAGCGGCCACCTGTTTAGGGAAACAACTTCCATTTCGTTTTGTCTATAGAGGGAAAGAATGCTTGGGGGATTGTCGTTTTGCCGCCGCTTTTTTAATAACGATATGCCGGCTGTATTTTTTCGTGAGTCTGGGAGGGCCTTGTAGTTTTAGCGACCTTGAGGTTCCAATACAAAAGGACGGTTTTTGTTGTATAATAGTAATTGTTAAGGCTTTTGGGATTGGCGCTTTTTAACCAAGCCGGAATTCTGGATAAGATGTATTTATAATGAAAGATGGACCGACATTAGTCCTCCTCGTCGAGGATGATCAGGTATACGCGAATCTGATTAGAGAGATATTCGAGGACACGGTGACGGCTTCGTTCGATCTCCTTCACGCCGAATCGATCGAAAAGGCGATTAAATACCTGGCCAAGAAAGACGTCGGAATCATACTCCTTGACCTGATGCTCCCCGATTCCAGCGGCCTCGACACATTCTTGAAGATCAAGGGTGAGGCCGCGGAAATCCCGATCGTGATAATAACGTCCCTGGACGATGAAAAATTGGCGCTGGAGGCGCTCAATAAGGGTGCGGACGAGTACCTGTTCAAGATCGATGTAAGGCCGGACAATCTCATTCGCTCGCTCAGGTATGTCATGGAGAGGAGGAAGGCCGGAGAGGAGATCAGGAATTCCGAGGAGAAGCTTCGCACGCTCTTTATGGGGTTTCCCCTTCCTTCATATACATGGCGTCTCTCCGATGGGGATTTCATACTGGTGGACTACAACAGGGCCGCGCGGGAGATTACCGGGGGAAAGATCGATGAGATGTTGAATATAAGAGCGGAGGAGCTCCATTCCGACAAGCCGGAGATCGTCCGGGAGATCGCCCGCTGCCTGAAAAAGAATATCGTAATAAAAAAGGATTACGAGTACAGCTACAGGAGTTTGAAGAAAACGAGATTCCTGACGGTCACTATGATGCCGGCCTCCCCCGAATCCGTCTTCGTATTCACGGAGGATATTACCGACAGGAAAAAGGCCGAGGAAGAGCTCAAGAAGTCGAGGGATAACCTCGAGGTCGATATCAAGAAACGGATGAAGGAGCTTTCGGAGATAAACGAAAAACTGGAATTGGAGATAGAGGAGCGGAAGAAAGTGGAGGAGGCCCTGCGCAAGAGCGAAGAGCAGTTCAAGAGGATGATAGAGCAGTCGCCTTTCAGCATCCAGGTTATGAATACCGAAGGCAAGATCGTAAATGTCAATCGTTCCTGGGAGAAGCTTTGGGAAGGTTCTCTGGACGATCTAAAAGACTACAACATTCTCGAGGACGAGCAGCTCGAGAGACTCGGGGTTATGTCTTATGTCGAAAGGGCGTTTTCAGGGGAAGAGACGGTCATTCCTCCGGTGGAGTATGTTACGACCGAATCCCCCAAGATCGTTAAACGCTGGGTGGAGGGATATTTCTATCCGGTCAGGGACTCCGAAGGAGAGATTAACAGTATCATCCTGATCTCCAGGGACATTACGGAACAAAAGGAAACAGAGAGGACGATGAGGATCAGCGACTGGGCGATGAAGTCCTCCATCAGCGCCATAGTGCTCTTTGATCTAAACGGGATCGTCACCTATGTCAATCCCTCGTTCCTGAATATGTGGGGGTACGACGACATCTCCGAGGTCATTGGGTTGTCCTGGGAGGAGATCTGGTACGACGAGGGGAGGATCAGGGAAAGTATAGATTCCCAGGATGGGATGGAGAGCTGGGTCGGGGAGGTGCTCGCAAGGAAGAAGGACGGCTCCCTGTTCAACGTCCAGCTCTCGGCGAGCCTCGTTATCGACGAGGAGGAAAAGCCGATCTCCATAATGGGCTCCCTGGTCGATATTACCAACCGAAAGAAGCTGGAGGAGGAGCTATGGACGCTCTCCATCACCGACAGCCTTACGGGACTCTATAACCAGCGCTATTTCTACAGAAAGATCGAGGAGGAGGCGGCAAAGGCCAGGAGGATGTCCTACCCCATATGTCTGATGATATTCGACCTTGATAACTTTAAACAATATAACGATAGATACGGGCATCAGAAGGGCGACGATGTCTTGAGGGAGATCGGGGAGATCACAAAGAAATCCGTGAGGAGGGAGAGCGACGCGGCGTTCAGGTACGGCGGAGACGAATTTGCCGTGATCCTCCCGAACGCAAAAAAGGAGGACGCCTTGGAGGTGGCAAAGCGTATCGAGAGGGAGGTATCCAAGACATTTAAAGATATAGGAATAAGCTTCGGGATCGAAATCCTTACGGAAGATATTGCCATCGAGGAATTTATCAGGGCCGCGGACGTTGCCATGTACAGGGAGAAGGGATATAAGACCAACGATAAAAAGAAGGTTTGAGATCGGGATGGAAGGGATCGGCGGGATGGGGCGGATGGGGTGGTTTTGAGTGATTGAATAGGTGGGGGGAATAGGTTGGGCGGGGGCATTGCCCTCGTTTTCAACATCAGGGGAAACGATATAAAAAAAGGGAGTCGGGGGGATTGGGAATGAGGGAAAATTCGACTGGGGTAGGGGGCGAATTGGGGAGGATGGGATTTGGGGGAAGGGAGGATCGGTTATGTATGTATTCTTTTTAAGCGGTTGTTTCCACGAAGTTTTTAAAGGTGGTCATGCAATTTCGGGGGAGAAAAAAAAGGATTTGACAACGTTTCCAGATTTTTAGTAATATTTGACTTGAGTCAACCGTAACGCTCCCGTGAACCAATTTACTCCTATATCAAATTTTTCTATGGTAGATCTGTGAAGAGTAAGGAGAGACCATAGATATTCACCTCGCTGATTCGCGGTAATTTTATCGATTATTTCTGATGAGGCTTGAAAAAGCTGTCTGATGATGCCTTGTTTCCCTGTTTCCGACGGCGGTCTTATAATCCGGTTTTGGCGGTCCGGTGGGTCGATGGGCGGATGGGTGGATGGGCCAATAGGCCGATAGATATAACGGTCTTTTTAGAAAGTAGGGATTTAAAGGTCTTCGGTGGGATTGGAGAGTTCATATGGATGGCATGATATTGTTGTTCGTTTTTGCGGGGTTCATTTTTTAAAGCAGTAATTGAATGATTCGGTATCTATTTTTATCGATGTTCTTTTTGGACCGCCGCAAGGCGGTTTTTTACTTTATGGAATTATCCGCCCATAACGTTACGATAAAGGGGAAATTTTATTTAACGGGCGATGGAGTTTTGGGGTGCTTAAGGGGGAGGTGTCGGCAGGGAGGTCTTTTGGGGATTGACCGCCCATAGATATGTATGGATGGAGAGTCGGATGAGAAAGAAGCATATTAATGTGTTGTTGATAGAGGACGACCTCGGCTATGCCCGGCTGATCGAGAATATGATAAAAGACGCCAAGGGGAAGTCCTTTACCGTGGAGCATAGACCAAGTCTTGACAAGGGGATAAAACGCTTGGCGGAGGGGGGAATCGACGTGGTGCTGTTGGATCTGCTGTTGTCCGACAGCGGGGGTCTCTCGACGTTTCTCACCATTAGGGACAGGGCCGGGAACACGCCGATCGTGGTTCTTACGTCGGTCGAAGATGAGGTGACCGCCACGGAGGCGGTTACGAGGGGTGCACAGGACTACCTTTTCAAGAGGGAGATTACACCGGGACTCCTCGTCAGGGCGCTCTCATATGCGGTCTTGAGGGTGGAGACCGAGGCGAAGCTGAGTGAGTCGAAGCTGAAGATTAGGGCCCAATATATGGGGATTCCGATCCCCACATATACATGGCAAAAGAGGAAGGAGGGTTTTATCCTTATTAACTACAACGACGCCGCCTTAACGGCCACCGATGGAAAGATCTCCAATTATCTGGGAATGGCGGCAAGCGAGATATTCGATAAAGACAAGGAGATATTGAGGGACCTGTACAACTGCTACAGAAGGAAGTCAACGGTGAAGCGGGAGATGACCGGGGGATGCGATATTCTCGGGAAGGGAAGACACCTCGCTTTAAGCTATACATACGTTCCCCCGGACCTCGTTTTGCTCCATACCGAGGATGTCACCGGGCGGGTTGGTACCGAGGCGTCGCTGAAGGAGAGCGAAGGGAGAAACAAGGCCCTTTTAAAGACGCTTCCGGACATTGTCTTTCGTATCTCAAGGGACGGCAAATTCCTGGATTTTCACAGCACCGGTTTGGAAAGCCTTTCCGCAAGGCCGGAGAAGATTATAGGAAGGAGGATTGAAGAGATACTGTCCGAATATATGAGTGAAAGGCTTATGGGCTCTGTCAAAAGCTGTCTCGAAAGCGGGGATGTTCAGGTAATGGAGTGCCGGATGCCGATGCTCGTGAAGGGGTCTAAGGACTTTGAGGCCAGGACGGCTGTGAGCGGAGAAGACGAGGTCTTGATCCTCTTGCGCGACATCACGGATCGGAAGAAGCTTGACAAGGCCTTGAAGTTTCAAGGCGCCGTCACAGAACAGGTATCCGATGCCATAATCGTAACCGACGCCGATCTGAAAATCGTATATGCCAACGGCACAGCAAGGAAGATGTACGGCTATTCGGAGGAGGAGCTTTTGGGCAAAGGCATCGATTCGCTGGATGCGGAGCAGGTTTCGGAGCGGGACCGGAAAAAGATGTACGGCAAGGTTTCTTCCGGTAAAACATGGGCGGGGGAGAAGAAAAACTTGAGAAAGGACGGCACCGCCTTTGATTCCGAGTTTAAGATAACCCCCCTGTTTGATAGCAGCGGCAAAACAGCGTCGTATGTCGTTGTCGTAAGCGAAGTAACCTTTCGCAAGAAATGGGTGGAGAAGATCATAGGGGCAGCCCAGGAATGGCAGACTACCTTCGATTCCTTCTCCGACAAGATATCGATAATAGATAGAAATCATTGTTACATAAAGGTGAACATGGCCTTCGCCAAATCCCTGAACAGGCATCCAAGGGACATTGTTGGAAAACTCTGTTACGAGCTCGAGCACGGATTGAAGGCGCCCTTGCCCGACTGCCCTCATACAAAGGTTATCAGGACAAAAAAGCCCGTTGTAATACAGGGGTTTGATCAAGAGACGGGGGTATATACAGAGGCGACCATATCGCCCATTTTTGACAACGGTAAAGATGTCATTGCCACGGTGAATTTTACTAAGGATATAACGGAAAGGAAGTTGGCCGAGCAGAAGATAAAACAGTCTCTTGATGAAAAGGAGATTCTCTTGAAGGAGGTTCATCACAGGGTCAAAAACAACCTGCAGATCATATCGGGACTTCTCGATATGGACATGATGAGGATGGGCGGCAGGGACAGTTTCGAGCTGTTCAATGACGCCCGCTCGCGGATTCACACGATGGCCCTTATTCATTCCCAGCTCTACCAGAGCGAGAGATTCGATAAAATAAACCTTGTTAAACACACCCAAGACCTGATAAACTACATTTCCGTGGTCCACGCAAAGAGAAACGCGAATATAATTCCAGTTATCGAGGACTTTGACGTTACAATTCCCGTGACCCAGGCCATTCCTCTAAGCCTGATACTGAATGAGCTGTTTACGAACGCCTACAAACACGCGTTCGGAGAGGGGGAAAGGGGGACCCTTGAGTGCACGATCAGGGAATCCGACGAGGGCGTTATTACGGTCGTGGTTAAGGATAACGGTGTGGGATTGCCAGAGGGATTTGATATTAACGAGGTCGATGGCTTGGGTCTCAGGCTTGTCAGGAACCTCGTCAGGGAACAGCTGATGGGAGATATATTTGTAGAATCAGGCGACAGTGGAACTCAATTTGTGATTAAGTTTAGTGCGCTCAAGGAGGAGGGCAAATATGTCCAGGATACTGGTAGTTGATGATGAAGTTGTAATCTCGATGCAGCTTGAGGAGAGGTTGTCATCCATGGGATACGATGTTGTGGGCAGGGCGTCCTCGGGGAAAGAGGCGGTGGATAAGGCGAAAAAACTGAGTCCGGATCTTATTCTCATGGACATCGTCATGCCCGGGGAAATGGACGGGATCGATGCGTCCAGAATTGTCAAGGAGGACCTCGATATACCGGTTATATTTCTTACCGCCTTTGCCGACGACGAAAACATCATGAAGGCGAAAGAGACCGAGCCCTTCGGATATATAGTCAAGCCGTTTCAGGAGAGAGCGCTGAAGGCGGCAATAGAGGTGGCGCTCTACAACAAACACGTCGGCGTTCAACTTCGTCGATCCGAGCGGAAATACCGTACGATTCTCGAGAGCGCAAACGATCCGATGCTGATCTTTGAAGCTTTAAACCTTGGGGTAATCGAAACGAACAGAAGGGCTCAGGAGTTCTTCGGTATATCAAACGATAGATTTTCTGAGATGGACGTCTCGAGGCTCTTCCCCGAAGATGAGATCAAAAACTTCAATAAGCTTATCAAAAAACTTCTAAAAAGCAAAAAGCCGGTTTTGGAAAACTTTTTTGTAATGGGCGATAATAGGGAAGTTGTCCCGGTCGAGGTCAGCGCGTGTGCGGCGAGCCTCGAGGACGAGGTTGTGATTATAGCGATATTGAGGGACATTACGAAGCGGGAACTTGCCGACTGGGAGAAGAAGATACTGGTGGAGCTGAAGAGATCTATAGAAAAGGCGAAGAGGCTCAGCGGGATAATCCCCATCTGCGCCGTCTGCAAGAAGATCAGAAACAAAGAGGGGAAATGGATTCAACTCGAGGTTTTTATCAGGGACAACTCCGAGGCCGACTTTTCTCACGGCATCTGTCCGGACTGTAAGGCCACATACTATTCATCTTATGAATAGCGGCCAAAATATCGGTGGTTCTGTGCCGACAATTACAGGTTGATGATTTGAATAGGCAATTGAGGACGTATAGGCTGATTTTTAAAAAGGGCGTTTCTTCGGAGGGGGCATGTAAATAATCGGATGGAGCTGAAAGGCGTCTCGAACTCCTTATTGAATAGATACGGTGGATCGTGAAGATTACTCAGCTGCAAAAGGGGCAAATTTATAGTTTGAGTTTGAGTTTTAGTTTGATATTGTATTAATGTATGGAGATGAACATAATTTTCCCAGGCAGGTCAATACGCGGCGCTTCGATGTGAGAGGACAGATTGTGTTTCAACCAAGTTTTTTTGAAACAATTATAAGGGGTCGGGTAGGCCCCGTCTTTTATCTATGACAAGTCTAAAATCGGAAACTCAGGGGGCCGGTTCTGATGTCTGACGGGATACGGTCAAGGGAGGGCGGCCGCTCTTTCGTTATGGTCATGACCTCTGCGGCGATTGTGGCGGCCCTGGCGATAAATGTGCTGACCTTGCTGCCGGAGAAAAGATATATTCGCATTCCCGGTTTTCTTAGCGGTCCCGTCGAGGGGGGCGATAATTCCGATAGCGGTGGGATGGTTTTTGGTGGGGATGAGGTCGGCGCTCCCATTCCGTATGTGCCGATGTTTCGGGGAAACTTCCTCCACACCGGTTTCTACGAAGGTCCGACGATCGCCCCGCCATCGGAGGTTTTTTGGAAGAGGAAGATAGGAGGTCCCCTCTATTCATCTCCCCTGGTCAGGGAGGGGCTGGTGTACTTCGGGAGTGCGGACGGCAATATATACGCCGTTGACGGAAGGACCGGCGACGAGCTTTGGCGGTTTCAAACGGGGGGGAAGATATTCTCGTCGCCTGCGTACGGCAGGAGGATGATATATATAGGATCAAGCGACAGTATCCTCTATGCTATATCGATCAAGAAAGGAGATGAATCCTTTCGGTTCGAGACCAAGGACTGCATAACGTCTTCCCCGGCGCTTTACGGAGGCTCGCTCTTTTTTGGGAGCTGGGACGGCAACCTTTACGCCGTAAACGAAAAAAAGGCGGAGAAGCGGTGGAGCTTCAAAACCGGCGGTTGGATCCTCTCGTCGCCGGCGGTGGGGTTGGGCATGGTTTACGTGGGAAGCAACGACGACAGCCTCTACGCCCTCTCGGCCAAGTCCGGGGAGCTACTCTGGCGCTTCGAGACTGGTGGTGACGTGGTCTCGTCTCCTGGGATATTCAACGGGGTCGTCTACTTCGGGAGCTTCGACGGATTCCTCTATGCCGTGGATGCCTTTAAGGGAGGGCTTCTCTGGCGTTTTCGGACCGGGGGCGGGGTCACCTCTTCCCCCACAATATCGGGGGGAATATTAAAAAAGGCAAAAAAAGGGGAGGGGGGCGACGGATCGGGTGCGATGGTCTATTTCGGGAGCTTAGACGGAAACCTCTACGCCCTGAATGCGGCCACGGGAGAGGAGGCCTGGTGGTTTACGACCGGGGGGGCGGTGGTCTCATCGCCGGTCGTCTTGGATGGGGCGGTCATCTTCGGGAGCGACGACGGCCACCTCTACACCCTTGACTCGAAGACCGGGAGCCTCCTTTCCAAGCTTAAGGTCGGAGGCGCCGTGAAGGCGTCTCCCGCGGTGGCGAGAGTGGATTCCAACTCCACAATATATTTCGGCGGGGGCGACGGCTTCCTCTACGCGGTCAGGTAGCACGATTGACGGCTCGATGGTTTGAATGACGGCTTTCTAAAAAACCGGTCGTCTTATATATGTATGCTATTTTTATATAAACTTTTTTGGCAAAAAAATACGCTTTTTTGCTATTATATCTGAAATTGGAGCTAAAATTTAGGGCTATAGCGGATAATTAGGAATGTCATTTTAATGACGGGGGGGGATCATGGCACGGAAGCGAATAGGCAATTACGAAATAATAGAGGAGATAGGCGAGGGGGGAATGGGGATCGTCTACAAGGCGAAGCAGGAGGGGCTTGACAGGATCGTGGCCCTCAAGGTTCTGCTGCCCAATCTCTCCAGGAAGAAAGGTTTTGTGGAGCGCTTCATGCGGGAGGCGAGAAACGCCGCCAAGCTTGATCACCCGAACATAGTGACCATCTTCGAGGTGGGGACCGACGATGATTCCTATTTCTTCTCTATGAAGTTCGTCGAGGGCGAAGACCTGGCCGATATCTTGTTAAAGGGCCTCCTCCCCTTGAAGGATGCGGTGGATCTGACTTGCCAGATAGCGGACGGCCTCTCCCACGCCCATCAGATCGGCGTGATCCACAGGGACATCAAGCCGGCGAATATCATCGTGGACAAAAAAGGAAGGGCGGTCATAACCGACTTCGGGATCGCCCGGGCCGCCTGGGAGGAGAAGCTCACGGTCACCGGCCAGTCGATCGGAACGATAGAATATATGAGTCACGAGCAGTTCGAGGGGAGCTCCAACCTCGATCAGAGGACCGATGTCTACTCGCTGGGGGCGACCTTCTACCGCATGATCACGGGGGCCTCTCCCTATCCTGGGGATACCACCCAGGAGATCATGTACAAAAAGATCAAGGGGGATTACCCCGAGCCCACGAAGGTAAATCCCTCCCTCCCCCCCTGGGTAGACGGCGTCATCGCAAAGGCGATGGAGCAGAGTCGTAACAAGCGATTTAAAACCGCAAACGAGTTTGCTGAGGCCTTGAGGGTGGGACTTGCGGGCGAGCTGCCGAAGGAGATGTACGCACCACCCAAGGCGGTGGCTGCGGTTGTGGAATCGAAGGAGGAGCCGGTCTCCGTCAGGGATGAAAAGACGATTGTGTCATCGAAGGGCGGCGAAACTTTAGCGGCCGAACCACCCGGAGATAGGATAAAACCGGAGGCAAAGGGAGAGAGCGTGGTGATAACAGCAATCGGTATCGGCGCCCTCATATTCCTCATTATTGTGGGCGTGGTTTTAGGTCTGGTCGTAAAGTTCTATTTCAAGGGGAAGGCGGAGGGCCCGGCCATATCCACACCAAGTACGTTGCCGCCGGTGGAGACCCCGGTGCCCGTAGAGGAGCCGGCTCCCGCCCCGGAGCCGTCCCCGAGGTACGGATATATTACCGGCGACAGGGTCAATATCAGATCGGGACCCGGCGTAAGCAACAGCGTGGTTACAAAACTCAACAGGGGTGACGGCGTGAACATCCTCGAAAAGAAACTGTCCGGGAGTGAAAACGAGGGAAAGCTCTGGTACAATACGACCGTAAGGCTCGACGGCGGCGGAGGAAAGACGCTGAACAAGGGGCACGCCGTTACGGTCTTGAGAGAGACCAGTTCCGAGTATTACGTGAGATTTAGGATTACCGAAAGGAACGAGACCTACTACGGTTACGTAAACAAGGGGAACGTCAAGCTCTTTACCTACGATTACTGGTACAAGATAGAAACTTCGGGGGGAACCACCGGGTGGGTGATCGACGACTACGTAAATGTTACGGATTGGTAATAGAAGAAACTTAAAAATGGTGGATAATATGACTTTGAAAATAGATGGCAGATGTGAACTGGGCGCGAAAAGGGGGAGTAAGGCTTTTTCGCGCACGGGGATTTTCGTTATCTCCATTTTTCTCCTTTTTCTCTTTGCGGGCCTCAATGCGTACGGGGAGGCCGGGAAAAGACAGGGAATGAAGGTCGTGCCGTCTTCATTCGTGGGACAGGCGGACGACACGGGGGTATCCCCCGCATTTATGTCTCCGGTCTCGGCGGAGGTCGCCTTGATAAGCGCCTGCGGCGCCTACACGGCGGATAGGGGAGTCGATTTGCTGGGGGCCGCAAAGGAGAGATTGGGGGCGGCGGGGATAAGGGTCAGAGACGACGACACGGTCAGGCCCATGTCAGTTCCCATATGGCGTTTTAAAACATATATCCACTACTACCCCGGCGACGAGGCGGCCTTAAACGCCGTCGTAAAGGCCTTGGGGGTGGGCGAGGGGGTGAGCGACAACACCCTCATCAAGGGATATATAAAGGTAATCCTCGGCATAGACGCCGTATCGAGGCTGCTCTCCGGTGGGAGAGAGGGGTCGTCCATATATCTGTTGAACGGTACCGGAAGGGAGGACGCCACGGCGTCCTTTTTGGAGGACCTTACGACATCGGCTCCGGAGATCGGCGCCGTCAAGACCTTCGGTACGGCAAAGGGTATGGGGGGGGCGGCCGAGACCACCGTTGTCTATTATCCCGGGGGATCGGAGGAGACCGCACGGAGATTGATCGAGGTCCTCGGGGTGGGAAGGGGTGTCAGGCTGAACGGGGAGGATACCTTCATCGTTCTGGGCCCCGATTACTCCGAGGAGGAGTTCAAGGCCGTTCCCGATTGGGAGCCGAATCCGGGCGAGACCTACAGCGTTGTTATCAGAAAGACCAAATATATCATGGATGTCTTGGATTCCAAAGGAAACGTCGTCTGTGAATTTCCGGTCTCGGTAGGATCGAATCCCGACCTCGCCGACAAGAAGATGGTCGGGGACTCCCGCACCCCGGAGGGGGATTTCACCGTATCCAACATCCACGGCAGCTCCGACTGGCGCTTCAAGAATATAGAACTCGCCTACGGCCCCTACTTCATAAGGCTGAACACGCCCGGCTGGACCGGAATCGGAATCCACGGGACTAACGAGCCGTATCTCCTTGGCGCGCCCGTCTCCCACGGGTGCATTAGGCTGAACAGCAAGAACGTCGTGAAGCTCAGGAATGCGGTGAAGGTGGGGACAAGGGTCAAGATCGTCCATTGAGGACGGGGTCGGCTTGGCGGTCGTTTTTTAGGAGAGGGAGAAAGGAATTGTTTTTTTGAGATCCGACAATAGTGGTGGTGTTCATTTATGGTGCAATTCAAATAGGGGAGATTAGACTGTCACATCAACCGTTTGACACCAAGGCCCTTTAAGCAGTCTTATTGTAATATACATATGGGAATATTTAACAAAAAAAGGGGCGGGAAAAGGGTGGGGGAATCTTGAAAAGGGTGGAATATGGCGGCAGATAAGGAGATCAGGATAAGGGCGGCGGCGCTGACCGACGTCGGCAGGGTCCGGGAAAAGAACGAGGACAACTACTTCATCATGACGATCGGGCCAGAGGATGTCCGTCCCCCCGGGGTGAGGGCCGTGGCGGTCGTGGCTGACGGCATGGGGGGGCACGTCGGCGGGGAGGTTGCCAGCGGCACCGCCGTGAGGCTCATAGGCGGCTCCTTCGTCACGGAAGACGGTTGGGGCCTCTCGAGGTTCGGCGACAACATCGTTGACGCAACTGTAAACCTCATAGGCGAGGCGGACAGGCGCATCAGGTCCTTGGCCAAGGGGGGGGAGAAACCGCCGGGTACCACCCTGACCGCCGCTTTCGTTATCGGAAACAGCGTCTACATAGGACACATAGGCGACAGCAGGGCCTACGTCATTCGAGATAAGACCATCAAGGCGGTTACCGAAGACCACTCCCTCCTGGGGGAGCTTATCAGGAGCGGGAAGATCGATCCCAAGGACGCCGGAAACTTCAAGGGGAAAAACGTCATCACGAGGGCCCTCGGCGCGGGAAGCAAAATCAAGATCGATATGCCGGTCAGGGTCGACCTGATTGACGGGGACGTCCTCTTCCTCTGCTCCGACGGCCTCTGGGACCTCGTCTCCGACGAGGAGATACTGGGGGCGATCCACCATGAGGCGCAGCTCAACGGGGGACTCAAGCGGCTCGTCGACCTCGCCAACGGGAGAGGCGGCCTCGACAACATCACCGTTGCGGCGCTCGAATTCGGGCGCATGAGGAGGGATCGCAGGTTCGGCGGGGCGCTGATCGGTATAGGAGAAGCGCCCCCCTTGGGCGAGGCGGCGCCTGGAGACCGCATTCAGGCGGGCTATGGTGCGGGAAAGATAGTTTTAAATACCCCCGTAATCGTAGCCCTTACGACGTTCGGACTGGCCCTGACAATCCTGATGTTCGTGGGATTTTGGTATGCGGTCGGGGCGGTAATCGGCCTGATCAAGGGGAAGGCCGGGGATATTCCCGGGCCCAAAAACGGGGTGGAGATGGTGGTCCCCGAAAAAGGGCGAGATCGAGAAGGGATGGATAAGGACGATCTGAAGGAGAAGAAAAAGCAGAAAATCGAGATGGAAAAGGGCAAAGAGACGGAAGAGGAGAAAAAGCAGCCTATCACGAACCTTCCCGAGGGCCAGATCTGATTGGGGAAGACCCGCCTTCCACCCGCCGGTGTCCCGACCACAGTCAATAATTTTTTTCAATGATGGATTAGAATTGAGGAGCCTTTAAGAACCATCATTTCGACTTCAGATCAGACTCTATCCTGTTTATCCTCACCACGAGGGAATTCCTCCATTTTCGCTCACCCTTGACTAATTCGTTCAGCTCTCTCATGTTGCCCAGTTCGGCCTCTATCTCCAGGGCCTTGATGGTAAGGTCTAAATACTCGAGGGCGATGTTTGTAACCACAAGCTGCCTTTGGTAGAGGATACTCTCCGCCGTCATTTCGTCGACGGCATCCCCGATCAAAATCGGCCCCGGTGCGGCGAAGAAGACGGCGATGTGGATCGGCATGTAGATGACAAGTAAAATAATCGAGAATCTAAAGAGCTTTAGTCCCATGATTTCCCCACTTGCGTTTTAATGAATAAATCTGACAGGGATTTATTGTTGTGCTGATTCTACGGTAAGGGAGCGGCCGATATAAAGAATATGAACGGGAGGATAAGTTTTTTATGCTTCGCGGCCTCGTCGTGTGACTGCACGATCCATCTCTAAGACGGTATATTGAATAATGATGACGAATAGTTATGGGGGGCGAAAGAGAAACCTTTACCCCTGCCTCTAATCATCCTCGAACATCTTGAGCTGGCGGTAGGAATCGTATACCTTCAGCCTGAAGTCGGCGAGGTATTTCGGGATCTCGTATTTTTCGGATATATCCTCCCCGCTTTCGATATCTGCCTTGATGTGATCGGTGGGGATTACGGCAACGGCGGCCATCGCCGACGCCTGTCTCTCTATCTTGTCGTTGACTCCTATGGTGTAATAGTAGTGGTATCCGCCCGGGTGGAATCTGTGGTGGAAATATTCGTGAAAGCCTACGAATGTCTTGTGGCCGGAGAGCAATTTCCTGTTGATTACTATGAATGGATGGCCGCACATCGTGAAATACCAGCCCCTGGCCGGCATCCTGTGCTCGAAGGTGACAATTCCTTCTCTCTGGCAGAGATCCTCGAAGTCTCTGTATGTCAGGGACCTCTCGTTGTAGCCGGGTATTTCTGAGCTTAACTGTTCAATAATTTCGGAAATCAACGGCATGGCGATCTCAAATGAAACGGTTCATTGTCGAGTTTTGAACTACGGTAAAATTGAATATCAGAGCTAGTATCAAAGCCAGTATCAAAGCCAATATCAAAGCGAAAAATCGATCGTTTTACCTCCTCTCCATGTCGACTTTGACGGGGAAAAACGAGGGAGGATGATCAAACCATCAAGATTCATGGCAGATCTTTTTGGGATAATCGGGTCTTTTCGGCGTATTTCTGCCGTTGAGATCTAAAACCAATAATCATATCCAGTATTTAGCGATCGATTCGTTTTAGGTATTCAGACTCTAATTAGTTCCCTATATTTTCCTTTATTGTATTATTTCGTTAATTCATCGACAAAAGCTTCGCCGCAGAATCTTTGCCGCTTGAAAGAATCGTTTTTCGTGTCTTTCTATGGGCCGTTCAAAAACCGATTGGATAGTAACTCTATTTATCGGAAACAGTGCGCTTTTCTATAATCTTCAGCGCGAGCTTGAGAATATCCTTGATATCATCCTTGTCTTCAGGGGTCAGCTTGTCGTACTCCTTAAATCCCTCGAAGGCCTGAATGATCTCCGGGTCGTCGATCTTGGGAAGGGAAAGACGCGCTTCATCCGACACGAATTCACCCTTGTCCTCCCGAACGATCTCGAAGCTCTGATCGGCGGGAATTTCCTCCTTAGGGATTACCGAGTTGTCTTGCCCGTCATCCGGCGGATTTTCCTTGTCCCATCTCCTTGTGCTTTCGTAGGAGTCGTTGTCGCTCAGGAAAGCGTTGACCGGAACGTTGAGTACGTGAGATACCTTTTTGATGTTTTCGACGGTCATCGCACGCTCGCCGCTCTCCCACCTGCTCACCGTAGATTTCTTTACCCCCAGCATCTCCCCCAATTCCTGTTGTGTCAGGTTTTTCTTCTTCCTGAACAACTTCAAATTTTCACCTTCATTCATAACGTTACCCGTAAAGAGTAGTTAAAGAATTTTGGTTACTCTATATCCAAATCACTCCCACTGTTTTCAGATTTCTGTTTTCTCCATATTTATTGATCATTTTACATATAAGTTTCCATCATGTCAACAACTTTTTTGAAAAAAAGAATAATTAAGGGAATAAATGAGTTAAGTTGACGTAAATGGGAATATTTAGGGAATATTATTGACAATTAGTCAACATTGCCTGATTCCGAAGTTGACATTTAGTCAACATTACACTATCGTGTAATCTGCTTAAAAAAGGCGATGAACAGGGAGGTTTTTTCATAGGAGAAGAAGATGTTCAACCCCGACTACTACTTACCTACAGAGGATTATTTCTTGGTGTACGAGGAGGCATTGATGGAGCTTCGCGATGAAGATCTCTGGATATGGTTGATGCACAGGGCAGGGAAGAGTCAAGAGTGGATTGCCGAAAGGATGGGGGTTACTCAGTCCGCCGTAAGCCACAGGAAAAAGAAGATAGATGACTACTTCAAGGGGAAGATCATGGGAAACAGGAGGCAGGCTGATTCAAGGGCAGGGCGTGTCGGTGTTTAAAAGTCTTCTATTTTGATTGACTTTTATTCACAGAGATAATATAATAATAGGGTTTTTATTTCGTACACCAATTAAGGCCAACCTCTCTTCATCGATTTTGAAAGAGGAGAATTGGTCAAAAAGGGTAAGTAAGGGTAAGAATAGGAAAAAGAAAAAAATATATGGTAGCAAATAAACCAAATTCTGCAAAAAAGACTTATCGGATCGTTGTCTTTACGTTGGTTATCCTTCTCTCCTTTCAGACCCCCGCCTTTTCAGGCAACTGGTTTGACGAGTGGAAGGATAAGATCATCTATTATCAAGACCTCTTGGAAAAACTGATATTTCTTCCCGACCTCCCTCCCGTAAAGAAAAAGGTCGATATTCTCATCTTAGGGCTCGACGGCAGGAGGGGCCAGAAGAACAGGCGGTCGGATGCCATTCACTGTTTCACCCTTTATCCGTATCAGGGAAAGATAAAGATCGTCTCCATTCCCAGGGGCACCATGAGCGAAAAGATAATGGAGGGAAAAGAGATCATCGCAAACACCTATTCCCTCGGCGGCAAAGAGTTGACGATCGAATCCGTTGAGGAATATCTTGACCTCAAGGTCGATTACTACGTGATCGTCGGTTTTTCCGAGGCCCAGGCGATATTTGAGAAACTCGGCTACAACGGCGAGAAGACCCTGCAGGTGCTCCGCTCCCGAAAGGCCTACGGGATAGGTGATCCCCAGAGGTCCCACAATCAGGCACTCTTTATGGCCAACGAGATAATGAGGAACTACCCCTACTTCAAGAAGTATCCCACCGTCGGGCGCGCCCTCTTGTTTGTGGCCCACGAAATCGTCGATACGAACATGCCCTTCGAGGTTATGGTGCAGATAACGGACCTCTATCTCGAAAATGGAATAAAGGAAATGACGTTGGCGATGAAGCCGCAAAATCACGAGAAGCAGGTCAAAGATATAAGCATCACCCCCGAGACAGTTGATTCGGTCCTCAGAGATCAAAAGAAGATGCTCGATAAATGCGAAGAGGCCGTGGAAAACATCGAGGAGACTAAGGAGGAGGACGCCCCTCCCATGTCCCAGTATCTTGCCGGCCTTATTAATTACAACAAGAGGTACCTTGGGAAGGACGACAGGGGGATAATCTCGAGAAACGGCATCAAATACGAACAACACCTCTGGTATCAGGTAGAAAACGAAAAGCTCTCGGAGAAGCTCCACTTCGAGTTCACGGAGCTTATGTATCAGGCCCACTTCAACCTGGGGGAGTATAAACAGGCCCGGAGCATAGCCCAGTCGTTTATGGATGAGCGGTCTCTTGACCTCATAAACATGGATTACAAGGAAAAGATCGGTCGGATGATAATGAATTGCGAGGAGCAGCTCTATGCCAACTCGTCTGAGAAGTGAGGGCCGACTGGTTTATCATCGATAGCCGATGATCCAGATTTAGGGGAGATCGGTGGTTTGTGTGGTGGGTGATATTTAACCGGGGGGGAGGGGCGGGATTTGAGCAGATGGGCTGAAGCAGGGGGGGGTAAAGCAGGGGGAGATGCTTGAGCAGAGGGACGATGCTTGAACTTAGAGGACGATACCAAATATTGCACGGACTTCGGTTGTGCGGCGGACTTTTTGAATTACGCGGCGTGGGTTACAGATAAAAGAGAAACTTTTTTATTGAAGTATAAAAATATCTAAGAGTTTTTGAAATATGAAAAGAGAGACGGATAAAAGGCGCAAGGAAGGCGCCATCATTAGGTCTTTAATAATATTAATATCAATTGCGGTTTTCTCATCGGCATGCACCTTGGCCGTGAAGACGACGCCCTCAGCAACGGCGCCCATCGAGAGGGAGCTTCAAAGATACGCAATGGGAGTCGTCGAGAAGACCAATCCCTATATCTCCGGGAATATCATCAACCACTCAAGCCAATCTTTTGACTTTATGGGAAAGGAGTTCCCCTTTTACCGCACCCCCTTCTGGGACAAATTTTCTCCCGCCCACTTCGAGATACTCGAAACGGAAGACGAAAAGCCGAATTGCCTCGGGGGACTTCAGCTCAATTATCATAAGTGGGTCACAGCCCTGGCGAGGGAGTTCGGGTATAAAAATCCGGTGGAGATGGTCTACTACGGAAAGGTCTTTACCGAGGTGTTGCGGGGAAAGCTGATCCTCAAAAACGCAGGGAACGTTGACGCATCGATAGTTCGCTCGAAGAAGAGGGACTTCTATTCCTTCTTCGACTACATGGGGCTGAACCACGCCGAGTTTTCGTGGATCGCCTTCGAGCGGATGTACAACAAGCGGTGGGTCGTGGCGATGAAATACGACCCGGAGTCGAGCGTGGACGGCTTCGATTACTGGAAGAACAACAAGAAAGACCTCCCAATAAGGGTGAGACTCCCGATGGTGGAGGGCTTTAGATACATCCCTCGTGAGGGGGATATTGTTGTGGGGCTTTACAACCAGACCAACTACCCCAGACATTACATCAGCCACATTTTGTTCTGCGTAAAGGGCGGTGACGACCCCCTCTTCGCAGAACAGTTCGAGCGGCACGGTTACTTCAAGGCCTTCTCACTCTTGATGAACGAGGAGTTCGACTACGGCTTCGAGGCGATCTTAAGGCCCTTCTATCCGGTGGATCCCGAGAGATTCAACGAGTTCGTTAAAACCCCCCTCTCGGCATACAACGAGCCTATACCGGACGGATCTATCATCCTGGCCCCGAAGTCGAGCATCAGGTCTTACCTTTCAGGACATCTGAAGGCTCAAGCTGATTAGCCGGAAAATAGGCCGGCAGGACAGACAAGACAGGGCACCCCGACAAAAGGTCTATCCTTTAACGGCGGGCAGTTTCCGGGAATGTGGACCGGCCGCTTCAGATTCATCGCACATCCACGTAAAAACCGTTTGCGCCGCAGGAGCCGCTCAGGCCTTTAAGGGAGCGATTGCCGAAGCTTCGGCGGATTGAGGGGATTTCATCCCTCCGCAAATATCGGCTTGACGGGGAAAATGGCGAGGAAAAGGAGTGTCGCCGATACGATTTTTGCACTCAATTCGCCGTGAAACATGAACAAAAAAGGTATTAAAAGATAACCCGGCTCTCGACGGCGGGCGATTGAAAGTGTGGACCCCAAATGCCCATATAATATGAGGCTTATTCTCGATGACGGGCAAACTGGACGTGATCGTGTAAATCCAAAAAGGATAATATCGTCCCCTCTGCCCCTCTGATATATCGGTGATGCTCGAATATCTAATGGCCAATGGCCAACGGCTTATGATGAAAAAATCGCCGATTTCCCGTCAACTCCGGAAAGATGTCCCGTTTAATCGGAAAGCCGCAGCGGCTGCCGATCTTATTGAGCCTGTATATCTGACTACTTCTTCTTGGTCAGGCGTCTGTAGCTTTCGAGAGACATCGAGGCGAAGATGACGACAAGGGCAGCTAATATAAAAGTGAGATAGATCGTCCTGCCCAAAAGGACTATTTTGTTGAAATCGCCCAGCAGCGCCGGATTGAAACAGATTAAAAGCAGTAGACCCCCGAAGACAACCGTCAGGATATGCCAGGACATAATTGACTCCTTATACTAATAGGGATAATAGTATAAGATAATATGGGTTTTGTCAAGGATAAATCATTAGGATAATAGTGGGGGACAAACTCCGATTCTCAATCCTCCGGCCGATATTCAGGGTATTTACGCCGGTCTTTCAATGACTTAATGGCAAAAGATGCAAATCGATTGATTTAAAGGAGAAAAAAAGGTTGCTCTCTGATCGGCGCATTGAAAAGGAAATAGGCAATAACGTCCGGCTTATCAACTCTCAAAAGCCTTTTACCAATCTTTTGCCTCCCCCACCTTCGCCCCGGGAAAGTAAAACTCGATGATCTCCTCGTGGTTCAGGCCCAGCCGCGAGAGCCGAATAGCCCCCTCCTGGCACATCCCCACGCCGTGGCCTAGGCCGCGGCCCTTAAATAGATAGTAACCGCCGGAAATATCCATCTCGAAGAGGGCGCTCTTTATCGTGCTCCACCCCAGCGCCCTGCCTGCGGCGATCCTGAACTCCTCCCCGGAGATCACCCTGGCCTCAGGCCCCGTTATCTCCATCTTTTCAACCCTTCCGGAGGGATCCCTCGAAATTATTTTTAGGCCCTCTGCCTTAACGCCGAATGAGTCGGATAGAAGCGTCCTCATTGTCTCGCCGTCGATCCTCGCCTCCCACCTGAAGTGCCCGCTCCCGCCGCAAAGATAGCCGCCGCGGCCGGGGAGCCTGCACACGACCGGCTTGAGGTACGGGAGGTCGTCTCCCCCCCAGACGTGGGCCGGTGTGGTGGTGACGCCGCCGCAGCAGGCGTGGTAAAAAACCCGGGCCGGCTTCCCATTAAAGAGAAGGAGGCGACCTCTTGTCTCGTCGACCGCCCTTACCGAGAGGGCGGTCTCGACCCCCGCCCCGCCGTAGTGCTGGCAGTGGGTCTTGTCGCAGAAGTCGTAAACGCCGTGCCTCCCCATGTTTCCGAGTACGTACGTCCGGGAGAGGATCGCCTGGGCTTTCACCGCCTCCGGCTCCCGCGCGGAGATCTCGGAGGCCACCACCGAGTATAGGTAGTCCTCTACGGGAACGATGTTTATGACGGCGACCGTGACCCCGTCGTTGTAAATGCGAAGCCGCCCCCTGTAGCTGCGGGATTTCATTCCACCTCGGTCGGAGGCGATGGTCAGGGGCGCTCCGCCCTTCGACCTGATTTCGATCTCACCCGTCGTCTTGTGCTCCCCGTTTCCAAACTTCAAGGAAAGTCTTCCGCCTTCCGAAGCGGTGATAGGGAGCTTCTCGTTTTTGATTACAATCTCTCTTCTCTTAAAGGATACGGTTAGAGGGCCGTTTGAGGAAATGACCGCATCCCCCTCGATCCTCCCTTCGAGAATCCTGACCTTCAGCTCCCTCCCGCCGGGCTCGGCCCCGATAGTATCGATCCCCGCCCATACAGCGGAGACGACAAGAAGCAGGAAAATGAAAACCGCAATTCTCAGGCGTCCTTTGTTAATTCTCGCCTTCATGGTTTACCTTCAGCCGTGCAGAGTTTAGAGATCTTCTTAGTTCTCCGCTCTCGTATTAGTATTAAAGCGGATCGATCCAACGGTCAAGCCTCATACTATTCGATGAATAGTCAAGCTGTCAACAATTTATAGATCGGGGTGTTTTGGTTAAATCGCCGTCAAGCCCGTTAAATCTCCAAACACCTTTTATCTTGACCTTTTTATCTGGTGCTATATTATTATATACAAAGTAAAATCTATTGAGCGCTCATTTTACAATTTTAGCCGATTTATAATATCAAAAGGGGGAGTCAAAGATGTCCTTATATAAGAGAATCCTCGTTGCGGTAGACGGCTCGAGCTGCTCCAACAAGGCGGTCAAGCTCACCGTGGACATGTGCGGACAGTTCGGCGCAGAGATGCACACGATATTCGTAATTTCAGAGATCGTGGTCGACAACTTTAAGCGGCTGGGAAAGCTGGAGTCGAAGGAGGTTATAGAAAAGCTGAAGGGGGAGGGGAGGAAGTATTTCAGGGACGCCAAGGAGCAAGCCAAGGAGGCCGACGTTAAGGTCGTCGAGGTGTTGAAGGCCGGATTTCCGGCCGACGAGATCGTGACTTACGCAAAGAAGAGCAAGGTCGACCTGATTGTCATGGGGACGCACGGGAAGCGCGGCGCCACCCGCCCCCTCATCGGGAGCGTCGCGGACAGGGTCATTCACCTCGCACCGTGTCCCGTGATGGTGGTCCGTTAGGGAAAAACTCCGATGTCCCAACACCCCCTGATAAGACTCCTCTTAAAGAGGCTCTCGGCGGACGAGATTTTCAGTTTCTTTGAGGGGAGGGACGAGTATCCCATCCTGACGAAAAATATAGGACCGATGGTGGAAGAGAGGGGGGACGAGGGGGAGAGGGCCTTCGATCTTGCCGAAAAATACCTCAAGGATGCGGGCGTCTATTATTTGGAATATTATTACAAATTCACCTTTGACGCCGCCGAAGCCCTTGAGGACACACTGGCGGGCTACGATCCCGCCATACACCTAAGAGCCCGAAGAGTCGCATATTTTCTTTCCAAGTACCTTTTTTCCCACCCGGATCCCGAAAGACCCTTTTCCCCCGAAGGGAGAGGGGCGGATATTTTGGATAAGATAAAGGGGGCCAAGGGGGGCGTCCTTTACCTGCCGAGCTATAACTCCCATCTCGACAGCGTTGTGATAAACGTCTTTTTGGACTCACTGGGGCTGGGCCTTCCCTTTTCGGCCCTGGGGGACCTGTTAATCCCGAATCAGGAGATCGAGGAGGAGCTCAAAAATCTCAAGATAGTAAAGGTAACAAAGAAGCTCCTCTGGAGCCCGGCCAGAAAGGCCTACGAGGGAGTCCTCGCGGCATATCTGAGGGCGCTCCTCGAGATCGGGGCCTCCCTCGTGGTTCATGCGGAAGCCTCCCGCTACACCACCAGGAGCATCGACGGCTCCCTTCGGGCCGCGGTTCCGGACTGGATTGTGGAAGCCCTCTTGAAGACGGAGGGGGATGTCACCGTGGTTCCCCTCTCGCTTTCCCTCTCTCGAGTTCCGGAAGACCGCTCCCTCACCCACAGGAGCCCCTTGAGCGGATTTGTGACCTTAAGAGACAGGGCGGTGGATATCCCGGTGGGCGAGTATGTGAGGTTCGGGCGGGGATATTTCTCGAGGCTCTTGTCGGCCGTTTTCGATGGGATGGAGGGGGTCTACGGGAGGGCGTTTGTGACGATGGGGGAGCCGTTTAACGTTAAAGACCTCATAGGTGACCTGAAGGAGAGCGTGGCTCCGGGGGACGTCATAGGGAGGACGGTCCTCGAGGGGGTGGCGAAGAACAAGATGGTGCTCCCGACCCACCTGGTGGCGAAGTCCCTCTACGGCAGGGAGATCCTCTCGGTAAGGGAGCTGAAGCACTCCGCCGAGGAGGAGCTGGAACAGATAACGGAATTTTATCGGGAGAGGTACAAGAGGGACCCGTACCTCGATTCGACCTTCTCCTTGGGGATGGATAGGGTTATCGAGGAGGGGTTGAAGCCATTTTTGAAGAGAAAGATAGTCTCCTCCACGGCCGGATTCAGAAAGAGGTACTGGATAAGGGATTTGAAGCTGGGCCTCTTCTACGCAAATCAGGCCGACCACAGGGTATACCCCCTGAAGGCGGAGGAGAACGTGACCGTCATAAACGCCGGTGCCTTCGGATATACGCTTGCCGTTCATTTAGGGAGAAAATTCGACAATAATCCCGAGTACACAGATTACGGCCTGATCCTCTACGACGCAAGGCCCGGCCTTGTCGAGGCGATCGCGGAGGAGCGTCAGCACCCGACCTTCTTCAAGGGGTATACGCTTCCGAAGGTGGTTCACGTGGAGTCCGACCTGAAGTCTGCGGTGAGAAAGGCAGATCTCGTGCTGATCGTGACCCCGTCCCACTACTTCAGAAAGGCCATAACCGCCGTTTTGGACGCCAACCCCGACCCCTTCGATCTCCTGATCGCCACGAAGGGATTCGAGGTGGAGACGGCGCTCCTTCCCGTCGAGGTCGTCTGGGAGGAGCTGGAGAAGAGAGTCAGGAAGGACGACATAAGGCTTGCGGTGGTCTCCGGCGCGAACCTCGCCGATGAGATCATCAGCGGGCAGATAACCGCCACTCAGCTCGCCGCCGAAAACGAGGAGCTGGCGCTGAATCTCAAGGAGCTTTTGGAGACTCCCAACTTCATCGTTCACTTAAGCCGTGACCTCGTCGGCACGCAGCTCGCCGCCGCCATGAAGAACGTCTACGCCATCGCCTACGGCATCTCGGCGGGGTCGAAGGAGGTTTCCGTCAACTTCACCTCTACTCTCGTCACCAGAATATCTGCAGAGATAAAAACCCTCGCACTGGCAATGGGGGCGGACGAAGAAACTTTCGGCCCGGAGGGACAGGCGTGGATGGCCGACTTTCTGGCCACGGCCCAGGGGGGGAGGAACAGCCAGTTCGGGAGGTCACTGACCAAGTGGTCGGCACCCTTCGCCCTGAGGCGCTTCAAGGAGGAGAAGAAGAACGTGGAGGGCTACAGCGCTGTCGGGGCGGCGGTAAAGCTATCTGAGAAATACGATGTGAGGCTCCCCATCGTCGAGGTGCTGGCGGATATCCTCTACGAGGGGGGGGAGGTCGACCCGAGGCGGTTCTTGGAGAGCGGGAGGTAGCATGAATAATTTCGGGAATCGCTAAGTTGGCGGGCAATAAACCGGAAGACGAAGATTAATATTGAAATATGAAATAGGTGAAATGGGATGTAGTATGGGGCTTGAAAATTGCGAAATCCGGGGGGCGACGACAGATGACGTTTCCCTCATTACGTCGATCATCCGAAGGTCGTTTATAGACGTGGCGGACAGGTTCGGTCTGACCAAAGAAAACACCCCGACGCACCCGGCGTACATGACCGAGGAGAAGATAAGGGGGGCGATGGAAAAGGGGACCGCCTTTTTTATCTTGGAGGATGGGGATAACGCGATAGGTACCGTCGCCCTCGAGGAATCGGGGAAATCGCCGGGCGTCTTCTACGCCGAGAGGCTTTCCGTCCTTCCTGAATTCAGGAAAAGGGGCGCCGGGGGTCTCCTGCTCGGCCGCGCCGTCGATGAGGCGGTGGCGCTCGGGGCGCATCGGGTCGAGATCGGAATTATATCGGAGCAGGCCGAGCTTCAGCATTGGTACGAGGGGTGGGGCTTTCGGGTGAAGGGGAGAAAGAGGTTTGACCATCTGCCGTTTACGGTCACGTTCATGGAGATGGAGGTGTAGCTCGCGCCCTCTATGTTTTCTGGTTCTTCAAGGGTTTCGGTTAAAATTCGGGACGCAATCAACTTCTCACAAATCCTCGAATTCCTTTAAAACCGTTATCTTATCGGTGGGGGGAGGTCGGTGGGGGCGGTTGCCCCCTTATCGTCTATGAACAAAATTCTCCGCCCCGCCCGTCCGATATTAACTGCCCTGAAAGAGACTGGATACCCGTCACCCTTTCTTGCATTAAAGAGCAGCCCGTTTCATCACACCTGCCTTCAATTACACGGGAATGTCCTTCCCCTTGAAGAGCGCCACGGCAATTAGGGAGAACAGGGCGAAGTATCCCAACAGGATAAGGGGATTTGCCGCCGAGATCGAGCCGTGGATCAATATCTCGCCCGGCCTGTAGAAGTGGAAGAGGCTCAAGAACGGGAGATACTCCAGAAACGAGATCACCTTTATCAAAAGCTCCTCGTAGGCAAACATGGCAAACATTATCCCGATCGTGATGAAGAGGGTGTAGTTCTGCTGGGGGATAAAAACCGAGACGAGGAGCGAGACGGAGCCGAAGGCAAGGCAGAGGAGAAATCCGGAGAGGAAGGCGGCGGCGAGGATGTCGAGCCTCACCGGCATCCCGAGGATGACGAGCCCGATTATCGTGAAGGCGAACGTCAGGAGGGTCGCCAGCGCCAGTATAATCGCCGCGGCGATAAGCCTGATCAGGATTAACCCCGCCCTCGTTATCGGGCACGAAAGGAGGATGTCTATAGTGTTCTCCTCGATCTCCTTTGCGACGATCTTGGAGGCGATGATCGATGAGAAGACGCCGAAGTCTTGCCGAATCTTGCTTATCGCTTTACCCTTATTGCTGTCGATTTTACCAATATTGCCCTCGTAGAGGTTCCCCGTCCGGCGCCACCGGCTGGCGTTCATCTTGAAAAAATCCTTGAAGGCCCTGGCGAACGGAGCCGACCCGGAGAAGCCGCAGTCGAAGGCGATCTCGGTGATCGTCTTCTTAGGATTATTGATGAGCTGTACGGCCGCCTTCTCGACCCGGATCCTCTGTATGTGCCGGTTCAGGGTCTCGCCCATGATCGCCTTGAATATCCGGTGGAAGTGAAAGCGGGAGAAGTTAGCGACAGAGGCCAGCTTTTCGAGGGAGAGGTCCTTGTCGATATTAAGCTCGATGTAGTCGACAACGCGGTTTATCCGAGAGATGTACTCGTCTCGAAGGAATTTCGACCTGTCGTTGTCCTTGATTTTATCCATCCCCATAGCCTTCATAGATTAAATCGGGCCTCAGAAAAAGAGGAGATAGCGGGGAACCTCTTTCATGTATTTGCGGTATGAGTCGCCGTACGCCTCGAGGCAGAATCTCTCCTCCTCCAGGGTCGTTTTGTGCATCATTATCTGCACTATTACGGTGGCGGAAAGGATAATCCAGGAGGCTGCGGCGATCCCGATCCCGATCCATGCTACAAAGGAAAATACGTGGATCGGATTTCGGGAGATGCGGTACAGCCCATTTAAGGCGGGCTTGTCCATTGGCGCCTTGGCGAAATTAAACATCGAGACTACATAGGCGGCCATCCCGATAACGAAGACCGATAGCCCCGACCAGAACCAGACTGTGCCCGGCTTCACCGGCACAAATATCGCAAATACGATGGTCCCGAAAAAGAGGATCATCTGGATTGTCAAGAAAATCTTTTCAAATAGATTCTTTGACGGGTGCGTTGTCAGGCGCCTGGCGGCCTCCCTGGGGATTAACGCCATGACCGCCCCGTTGATCAAAAGGTACGCGGAGGAGAACCACCAGCCGTTTACAAGTCCCAGTCGAAGCTCCGGTATTAAATCCATAAGATACACCTCTTGTTTTTGTTTTGTTAGATAGTGTATAAATACCACTTAATCGATTTGGTATCAACGAAAAATTTTTGTCGTCTCTTTTCTATACAGTGAAAAATCTCAAAAAAATTATCACGTCCATCTTTCATTTCGATTCGATGTGTGATATACTATAACCTTTTATGTTGATCCGATATTGTGGATGTAATTGTTGAACAGGTTCAAGACTTGATATGAAAAGTTTTTTCGCCCCCGAGAGCGTTGCCGTGGTGGGGGCCACGGGAAACAAGATGAAGGGGGGCTACCATATTTTTAACAACCTTGTCTCCTACTACAACGACAGGGTATATCCGGTAAATCCAAACTACACCGAGATCGACGGCCACAAGGTCTACCCCTCCGTCTCGGAGCTTCCGGAAATCGTGGAACTCGTCATCATCTTCACACCGGCGGTAACCATTCCTGCGATCGTCGAGGAGAGCGCCTCTTTGGGCATAAAGCGGGTGCAGATCCAGGCGGCGGGCTTCGCCGAGACGGGAGACGATGGAAAGCTGCTCGCAGACCGGGTGATGAAGATCGCAAAAGAGAACGGCATTCGGATATGGGGCCCCAACTGCACCGGCTCCGTTAACTCCGACAATCTCTTCTTCGCCCCTTTCATGCCGGTTATGAACCTCGGCGAGAAATTGGTTAAAGGCAATGTCAGCATCGTAACCCAGACCGGGATGCTGGCGGCCGGCTTTTTGGTACAGGTCCTGGACAGCAACTACTTCGGCATAGACAAGGCGGCCGCCATCGGCAATAAGATGGACGTCGACGAGGTGGACATCCTGGAGTACCTGGCCGGGGAGGACACGACCGGGATCATCCTGATGTATCTGGAATCTATAAACCGGGGGAGGGAGTTCTTAGAGGTTGCGGAAAGGCTGAAGGGTAAAAAGGCGATCGTGCTTTTGAAGGGGGGTAGAAGCCCCGTGGCGGTAAACGCTGCCCTCTCCCACACCGGCTCCCTTGCGGGAGACGACGGGCTGATAGCAGGGGCGCTCAACCAGGCAGGCGTCGCCCGGGTGTGCGGCTTTATAGATATGATGAACGTGGGAAGGGCGCTGTCGCTACTGCCGACGTGGAACGGCGGGAAGAGGATCGGGATAATCACCATCAGCGGCGGCGCCGGGATCGTTACGGCAGACCTATTAAACGACAGGGGGATCGACGTGCCGGAGCTTACCCGTGAGACTACGGCAAGGCTCCAGGAGATATTCCCCCCGTGGATGCCCCCGAAAAATCCGGTGGATATCTGGCCCACCATGGAGATAAGGGGGATCAACGAGGCGTTGGAGATGGTGGTGCCCGTAGTTATGGCGGATGAAAATATCGATGCCGTGATACTCCTCCCCTTCGCCTCCCCGATAACGGAGAATATCGATACGGGGATTTTCGAAAGGGCGATGATGGAGACGAAAAAGCCCGTCTTGACCTGGATGTTCGGATTTATCCCCTCCTTTGAAAAGTTCAAGAGGAATTTCGAGGGGGCGGGGGTGCCGGTCTTCAAAGAGCTCAACCACATCGTCTCCGTCGTCTCTGCGCTGAGGGATTTGAACAGGTAAGGCGATATTATTTTATCATTCCCTTAGGAAACGGGAATCCAGTGAAATAGTATACTGTCATTCCCGCGCAAACGGGAATCCAGCCTGTCCCTGCGTATGCAGGGATTAATATTAATCTGGATTCCCAATCAGGTTGGGAATGACAGTATAATGGATTCCCAATGGCGTTGGGAATGACGATATAATGGATTCTCAATGATATTGGGAATGACAATATATGATGGAGTATTAACTGAATGGGAGTCTTAAGGTTTTCACTGGTGGCGTTTCTCTTGATCCTGTTGATCAAGAAGAAGTTCGATCTCGGGCTGTCTCTCATGATCGCGGCCGTCTGCCTGGGGCTCATGTACCAGATGGCGCCGGTAGATCTCGGCGTGGCACTGTTCAAATCTTCGATAAACGTCATGGGGCTTCTGCTTCTTACCGCCGTTATGATGATCATCTTCCTGTCGGAGCTGATGAAAAAGGCGGGGAGGATAAAGACCCTCGTATCGTCGCTAAGGTCGATGCTGGGGGACCCCAGGGGCGTGGTTACCCTGGTCCCGGCGATGATAGGACTTCTCCCGATAATCGGAGGCGCCATTATCTCGGCGCCTATGGTGGAGGAGGCCTCCGAGGAGCTGAAGCTCACCGCCCCCAGGAAGACCTTCCTCAACTACTGGTTCAGGCATCTCTGGGAGTATATCTTTCCTACCTACCCGGGCGTGATATTCTCGGCGGCGATCCTCGATATCGGCCTTCGGGACGTGGCGAAGGCGAACTTCCCCCTGACTATCGTGGCACTGGCCTCCGGCCTCTTCTTCGGCATGAGGGGGATCAAACACGATAAGGGATGGGACGGGGGGATAAGCGGAAAGCTAATATCCGACTTCATCATAAGCGCTCTTCCGCTGATTGTCGTCATCGCGGCCGTTCTCTCCATCAAGACCGAATCGGTCCTCGGCTCCCTCTTGGTCCTAAACATAAGCCTCGCGGTGGTCTTTACCTTCTCGGCCATCCTCTACCGTATCGGGCCGAAGGATATATGGGAGATAGTCAAGGCGAACTTCTCTATTAAGTTCGTCCTGATCGTGATCGGGATTTTGATCTTCAAGGGGATATTGGAGGCCACAGGCGCGGTTCAGGACATCTCATCAGACCTAAACACATTCGGCATCCCGGTATACCTCGTCCTTATCATCCTCCCCTTCATCATCGGGGTCTCCACCGGCCTCACGATGGCGTATGTGGGGATCACCTTTCCGATCCTCCTTCCCTTTTTCACGACGGGGGATTATGGGATGGTCGCCTTTATGCTGGCCTACGCCGGGGGTTACGCCGGTGTGATGTTGTCTCCCGTGCACATGTGCCTCGTCCTTACGGCGGAGTACTTCAAGGCGGACCTGGGGGCGGTCTACAGGGAGATAGTAAAGCCCGTGGCCGTTGTCTTGGGCTTTGCTTTGGCTACGTATCTGGTGGTTTTTTATGTGCTGTGAGGAGGAGGGGGGGGAGAAGAATTATAAAATCACGTCAGGTCGAGATTTCCGCTGTTGAACTCGACGAGTTTTTTCCAGTTGATCTCGCCGTTATCACAAAAATCCTTGATAAACTCCTCAGTGAATATATTTAAAACCCTATCCTTTTGCTTAACAAAGTCATCGTTATATTGCTTTGCCCTGTAACCCAGTGGCTCTACAATATCCGTATATAGGTTCTGGTTTTCGCTTATTAAATACCAGAAATTCTGGCCGACAACCTTCATATAACTCCTTACGAAACTTGTTTTTACTCGTCCGTAGCATATACCGAGAACGGCTTGAGTATTTATTTTTGTTTTGATTGCTTCAGAACTTGTAAAGCTTTTCTAAAATCTTCATCCTGTTTCCGATGTTGTGAGCTGTTTCCCCAATTGGACCCAGACTTTATGGAGACGAGATGATGAATATCATTATTGAAAAACTCCAAGTCCACACCGGTGGCGGCTGACTTCTGACCATCGCAGGTTTCACCTGCAATGAAAATAGCAAGTTCCTCAAGGAAGTCACCGAAAAGCTTTTCTTCGGAGGAGGATAGAAAGGCATCAAGAGTGCTTTTTATAAGTTCGGAAGCGATTCCGATATTCTTCGCTTTAAACAGGTAGGGATTTTTCTTCCTCAATATGCTTTTTAAGTTTAAAGATTGTAGCGATTTGATTTTGTTGTTGTGGAATATAACAATATTATCGTTAACAAATTCATTAACCTTTTCCAGAGAAAATTTTTTCATAGCAGTCTGCTCTGCTTCAATTCATTTTTGCCCAGCTCCTCCTAAGCCAGCCTGCAGTACTCCTCGTCGATATCGATCCCTATGTATGATCTCCCCAGCCTCTTTGCGGCGACCGCCGTGGAGCCGGAGCCCAGAAACGGGTCCAATACGACGTCGCCCACTTCAGTGAACAGCTTGATAAACCATTCGGGAAGGGCGTAAGGGAAGGTTGCGCTGTGGCTTCTGTTGGCGCACTCGGTGGCGAGGTGGAGGACGTTTGTGGGATAGGCCATCTCCCTCCCGACCCAATTGGAGATGTTCTTCCCGAAGCCGCTTTCCACCTTTGATTCATCCCTTGTTTTGTCCGTCTCGCTAAGATTGTTCAGTCTCGTCTTCGCCCAATCCCCCATGGGGACCATGACCTCTTCCTGAAACATCTTGAACTGCTTATTTTTGTTGAACTGGAGAAGTCTCTCCCAGGCGTCCCTGAAGCGGTTGGGCCATTTGCCGGGGAAACAGTTCTTCTTGTGCCAGATGTATTCCTCCGTCCAGAGCCATCCCTGCTTCCTCATCTTGAGGATGAGCTCGATCACGTAGGTGTGCCGTTCGCCGTTTGCGACACGCTCCTTGATATTCAAGATGAAGGTCCCCGTTTCGGTCAGCACCCTTAGGAAATCCTCCGACTTGGGCAGAAACCATTCCACATATCTGTCGGGATGAACGCCCCCGTAGGTGTTCCTCCTGCTGTCGGCGTAGGGGGGCGAGGTGACGATCAGATCGACGCTGTTGTCGGGAAAGGAGCGAAGGACTTCCTCGCAGTCACCGCAGATTATCGTGTTTCTTGGCAGGGTCGGCTTCATTGGTTATATATCCAACTATTTTTGGGCGAATTATTTTTGGCGTATTATAACATTAAAGACTCTGTTTCGGCAAGGGATTTAGATCAGAGGGGAAAGACAGTTATATCGTCCATGTTTTCTAATGTCATCAAATGGTTTTAATAGATCGTCTTTCACTTTACCGGCCCATAAATTGATGATATGCCTCCTCAATCACGATCCCCTACCTCCCCTCGCCATACTGTCCCTCGATATAGTCGACCGCCCTATTAATCCGCTTTACGACGCGCTCTTTTCCGATGACGTAAATTATCTCGTAGATGCCGGGGCTGACCGTGCCTCCGGTGAGCGCGACCCTGACCGGCTGGGCGACCTTCCCTAGCTTCAGCCCGGTTTCCTCTAAGAGCTTCGTGAAGACGCCCTCGATGTTGTCTGTGTTCCAATCCACCAGGGAGTCGAGCCTCCCCGTCAAGAGCCTGAACGGCTCAACTACTTCCACGGTTAAGAACTTTTTGGCCGCCGTCTCTTCGTACTCGATGTTGTCATTGAGGTAGAACTCGCTCATGGCCGCCATCTCAACGAGCGTCTTAGCCCGCTCCTGGAGGGTCTCTACGGCGGACGCCAGCCATGTAATATCATCGATCTTGTAGCCGGTCTTTTCTATGAAGGGGGTCAGCTCCCCCGCGAGCTTTTTGGGGTCGGCGGTTTTTATGTAGTGGGAGTTCAGCCACTCCATCTTCTCGAAATTAAATATCCCCGCAGATTTCCCGACGTTTGCGATATCGAACTTCTCGATAAGCTCATCTCTCGAAAATATCTCCTGGTCGCCGTGGCTCCAGCCGAGCCTTACGAGGTAGTTGACGACCGCTTCGGCGAGGTACCCGGCGTCCCTGTACTCGGTCACCGAGAGCGCCCCGTGCCTCTTGGAGAGCTTCTTCTGGTCAGAGCCAAAGATCATCGGGACGTGGGCGTACTTCGGAATCGTGAGTCCCAGCGCCTCGAACATGACGATCTGCCTCGGGGTGTTGTTTACGTGGTCGTCTCCCCTTATGACGTGGGTCATCCCCATGTCCGCATCGTCGATAACCACGGTGAGGTTGTATGTGGGCGTGCCGTTCGTCCTTCGGATGATCAGGTCGTCCAGCTCGCCGTTGTCAAAGCTTATCTTCCCCTTAATCAGGTCGTTGAACTCGGTAACGTCGGTCAGCGGAGTCTTGAATCTGATAACGTGCGGCTCGTTCCGCTCCGGGAACTCCTTGTCCCGGCACGTCCCGTCGTACTTAGGCTTCTCCCCGCGCTTCAGGGCCTCCTCCCGCTTTCGCTCCAGCTCCTCGACGGTGCAGTAGCAGCGGTAGGCGTTTCCCGTCTCGAGGAGTTTCTCGATCCCCTCACGGTAGCGGTCGTCCCGCTCGCTCTGGTAAAAGGGCCCCTCGTCCCAGTCGAGGCCGAGCCACTCCATGCTCCTCAGTATCGCGTCTCTGTACTCGTCCTTGGAGCGCTCCCGGTCGGTGTCCTCGATCCTCAAGATAAACTTCCCGTTTGTGTGTCTGGCGTAGAGCCAGTTGAACAGCGCGGTCCTCGCCCCGCCTATGTGGAGGTAGCCGGTGGGGGCGGGAGCGAATCTCGTCCTTGTCGAAGTCATTTAAATTTTTATCCTCTCCTCTTTTCAAAAGATATTTATCGGTAACACAGGGGCGCCGATTTGTCAACTTCGTTTCGCCCTCAAAAAAAATTTTTCCGAACCTTTTAGGCGTTCATAAAACTAATACCGGTAAAGATTTGAATGTAGAATTGCAGTAAAAAATCGAGGAGGGAAATGGAAATGAAGAACGCGGTTTTGTCGGAACAGGAGTTCACCATCGATTACGAGCGGGCGTTGATGACCCTGCCCGATCACCAGCTCTGGATATGGCTTATGTATCGACAGGGATACACACAGGAGTATATCGGGGCAAAGCTGGGGGTCACTCAGTCGGATGTAGCGTATCATTTGGGCAAGACATCTGTCTATCTGAGGAGATGGATAAATGACGAAGAGGAATGAAGAGAAGATGGTCAAAAGGGGAAAAAAGGGGGGTGAGAAAAGGGGAGATTTACACGAAGGCGATCTGTTGCCGGAGGATAAGGCCGTCTCCGGGAAAATGGACGAAAACGGGGCCGATATAAATGAAGACAACGACGATAACGGAAGGGGCGTCCTCAAGACCATCGTGAGGCAGGCGAAGAAGGGGGAGGCGAAACAGCAGGAGCTGTATCTCAAGTACATCGACGTATTCAGCAAGACCGGAAAAGATGAGGAGGACGAGGAGGTCGTTTACGAGACGGAGTTTGTAGATGACAAAGACAAAAAGAATTAAGCTCCTCCTTTATCCACCCCACCCGGGGCAGAAGGAGCTTCACGCATCCAGCGCCAGGTTTCGCGTGGCGGCCTGCGGGAGGCGCTGGGGAAAGACGGTCGCCGCAACGAACGAAATCGTGAAGCACGCCTGGGAGGCGCCGAGGACCCTCTGTTTCTGGGTGGCCCCGGTCTACAGGCAGAGCATGATCGCCTTTGACCTCGTCAGGAAGAGCCTGCCGAAGGGGGCGGTCGCAAAAATCCTTACAAGCGAGATGCGGGTTGCCTTAAGAAACGGCTCGGTTATTGAGTTCAGGTCGGCGGAGATCCCAAGAAACCTGAGGGGGTTCGGGATATATTTCCTCGTCCTGGACGAGTGCGCCTTTCTCCCGAAGCTGGTCTGGGAGGACGTCATGCGCCCCGCGCTCTCCGACAGGGAGGGGAGGGCGCTCTTCATCAGCACGCCGAAGGGGAGGAACTGGTTTTACAGCCTCTTCACGCGGGGAAGGGACGCCGAGGATACGAACTGGGAGTCGTTCACGTTTCCCACATCGGGAAATCCCTTCATCAAGGGGGAGGAGATCGAGGAGGCGAAAAAAGACCTCTCCGACCAGAGGTTTCGCCAGGAGTATCTCGCCGAGTTCATCGACGACGCCTCGATGGTCTTCCCGGGCGTGGGGGAGATAATCAGGGGCGGGCTCCAGGAGCCGGTCGCCAAGAGGAGCTACTTCGCCGGCCTCGATATAGCGAGGCACACCGATTACACCGTCCTGACGATCCTGAATTCCACCGGCTCCCTCGTCTACTTCGACAGGTTCAACAAGTGCTCCTGGAGTATGATAAAGGGGAGGGTCGTCGCCGCCCTCAAGAGGTACAACAACGCCGTCGTATGGGTCGACTCCACAGGCGTCGGCGACCCGTTTCTGGAAAACCTGAGGAGGAGCGGGATCGACGCCCGGGGCTACGCGTTCACCAGGCTCTCCAAAGGGCCTTTGATAGAGAACCTGATCCTCGGGATAGAGGAGGGGAGAATAATGATTCCCCACATCGAGGTCCTTGTGGATGAGCTTATGATGTTCGAGAAAAAGATTACCGAGACCGGATACGTTACCTACTCGGCCCCGTCCGGCCACCACGACGACTGCGTCGTATCGCTGGCCCTGGCGCTCTGGGGGATGAGGGGGATCCACGTCTCCCAGGCCGACTTCGACGGGTCAGGATTCAGGCGGTTTTAGGTATTTAATTTTAGGTGTTTGGTTTTAGTTGTTTGATAAAGGGAAATGTTGGTTATTGAACGGGAGGATATGAACCATGTTTGCCAAGGTGAAGTTTACGGACGGCGAGACGAGAACCTATGCTAAGGTGTGGAGGATCAAGATCGTCGGCGATTTTATCGTCATAAGGAGGATGGGGAGAAGGAGCGTGACGGTGCCCGGACGGGAGATCAGGTGGGTACAGCTCGGGAAGGAGAAGAGGATCGATCAGAAGGACTTTGTCAAGGGGGTCACCCTCTGATCGAGTCTGATCGATCTGATCAAAGGTAAAAACAATTTACGGGGAGTGAAAGATGAAAAGAGAGAATCAAAGGCTCCAGAGCGACTTTTACGAGGGGAACGCCGACGCCATCTTCAGGCACTTCATCGCCCGGCGGGTTTCAGGGGGCGTTCGCGCGGACGAGCGAATATCGATAAACGACTTCTACTTTCAGAACGACATCAGGGTCATTCAGGACACGAGGGTAAGCTTCATGCCGAAGACTTTCGACGTCTTTGTGTCGAGAAGGGAGGAGAGTGGGCCGAACGAGCCGATCACCAATAGGGTAAGGGAGTGGCTCGACTCCAGAAACTTCGGCGGCGGGAGGACTTTTTGGGAGGCCTTTCCGGGACTCTGTCTCACACAGGAGAATTGCGGCACCGTGTTCCTCAAGCTCTTTGTGAAAGACGGGGGGGTCTCGGTGCAGAAGATGTACTCCGACGACGTGGACGTGATTGTGGACGAGAAGAACTACCTCGATGTTTTGAAGTACGTCTTTTCGTGGGGGGAGAGGATCGATCTCGAGGGGGGCGGCAGCAGGGTTGTGAAGATGACAGAGGAGATCAACGATAAATCCTTCACCATAACCGCCGACGGGAGGCTGGTGAAGTCCGAGGAGCACCGCTTTGGGTTCGTGCCGGTGGTGAGGATTCTTCGGGAGGAGGTGGAGGGGAGCCCCTACGGTCGCTCCGGGATCGAGGATTTGATCGAGGCACAGCAGAACGTCAACATGGCGCTGACCAAGAGGGCATGGGCGACCAAGTACAACAGCTTCCGGGTCTGGGCGCCGAAGGAGGCGGGCTACATAGAGTCGGGGACGACGATCAGGATATCGCCCGGGGCGCTCTCCCCCATACCGATCGAGGCGGTGGGGGGGGACGTCGACCTCTCGGCGGTGGAGAGGGAGCTGGACGACGCGTTGGACCACCTCTACAGGCTTGGGAGCGTGTCGAGGCGGCTCAAGGACGACATGCTAAGGGCGTCGACTTCGGCGAAGGCGCTGAACTCGATGCTGGAGTGGCTGAAGCGCTACACCGAGAGGAAGCTCGTCTACATGAGGCGCGGCCTCGAGGAGATGATCCTGAAGTACCTCAAGATCGCATACAATAGGGACGACTTTAAGGTAACAATCAGCTTTCCCTCGCTCGACAGGGAGGACCCGGAGCACACGCTCAACCGCGCCCGGTTTTTGGCGGAGCGGGGGATGGAGGCCGAGGCGTTGAAAGAGATCGGCTTCGAGAAAGAAATTGCAGAAGAGGGGGCGGTAAAAAAGTAGATGCTGAAGGGGCGTCCGGCCTCCCGGGGGGTTTTTTTTGGGGGGGGTCGGGCGTCCTGGGATTGATTTTTTAACTAATCGATATAAACATTTTTAAAAAGCTACTTTTTTATTTTCAGGGCATATACATAACCATCCTCGGTTACGAAATAGATAACACCATCATCGACAATAATATTGGAAGTTATTGAATATTCTGTACTATACTTCCAGATTAACTCACCACTATTGGCATCTACAACATAAAGATTTTTATCCCTGCTTCCCACGTAGACAATACCATCAACTACAGAGAAAGAATAAAAAATAACTCCTCCCGTCTCAAAGCGCCATTTCAACTCGCCGGTATCGGCATCAATGGCATAAAGACAATTATCAAAACTCCCCACATAGGCCACACCATCAACCACAGTAGGAGTTGCAGCTATATAACTTCCAGTTTTAAAACGCCATTTCAACTCACCATTATTTGTATCAATAGCGAAAAAATATTTTCTTCCATCTTTGATGTAGAGAACATCATTATCAACAATGCTGGAGGAGACATTAAAACTGCCCATTTTAACGTACCACCTTTGTTCACCGCCGTATGTGTCTATTGCATAAAGATAACCATCCAAACTCCCTACATAGACAACGCCTTTAACTACAGAAGGGAAAACACTTAAAGGTTTTCGTACCTTGAATCTCCTTTTTAATTCACGGTTATTAGCGTCAATGACAAATAGATGATTTTCACTTACAATGTATAACACGCCATCAACAACTGCTGGAGTGGAAGAAGTTATTGCATCTTCTGTCTTAAAGTACCACAATGACTCACCACTATTAGCATCCACAGCATAAAGGTAATAATTCGCACCTATAATATAGATTATACCGTTAACTATTGCAGGTGAATAGTAATGCATTCCAGAAACTCCCAAACAAAAACGCCACTTCAGCTTACCACTTGTAGCATTTATGGCATAAAGGTAGTGTTTAACTTGTGCCCCACGTCTTGATCCTACTACATAGACCACATCATTAACCACCTTGGGGGAGTCGAATGAAATCTCATCTTCATAAAATTCCCACTTTAACTTACCTGTTTCTTTATCTATAGCGTAAATATAGTACGGACTGTTTCCCACATAGATTACGCCATTCATTACTACAGGATAACAATTAATAAATAAACTGGCGACTTTATTACGCCACTTTAATTTGACGGGACTTTTTATATTTGTGATTCTGTCACATCCAAAAAATAGTGGTGTAACCAAAGATAGCGCAATTACTGCTAAAAGTAACTTCTTCATCTCAGCTCCTCACCCAACCATCTTGACTATCGCCCGAATCAACCCCTCAACGCCCTCCGGGCTTCTGACCGGGTCGAAGGCAGGGAGGTCGGTGGCGGCGTGAAGCTCCCTCAAGACTCCGTCTATCTCCTCGTCTGTGTACTCCCCGCCCTTGACAGATACGCCGATTACCGGGCAGTCGAGGAGAAACTCTATGCACCTTATCTCATCCGTAACGGAGGGGAAGTATTCGATAGGGGCGCTCAGGATTGCGGCGTCCGGAGCCGACGCCTCGGCGATGGTTACGGCCACCACGCCGCCGCACCTGCCGGGGGCGGTAAGCGGGTCGGCCCGAAAGCCGGACTGGGAGGAGACCAGGATGACGTCCGGCTTCAGGGTCTTGTCCAGGTGGATAAGGGCGTTTTTTATCGCGGGGGCGGAGCGCCACATCGGCATGACGTGGGGAACCATCATGTAGTCGGCGCCGGTCAGAAGGCCGTACGGCTCCGTGGCGAGCTCGGCTGCTTTTATCCCCGCATTGTTGAGGCGTGCGCGGACGAGCTTTGTTGTGGTGAACTTCCCGCAGCGCCTCCCGGTCCCTAAGAGCGTCACGACCTTTGCCTTAATTTTTAGGTCCGGGTACGGCCCGAAGATGTCCACCTCGCCCATCGCCCGGGCGTGGTCGGACGCGCTCCAGTATTTCACGCCCTTTTCCGATATGGCCTTGTGCAATTCCGGCTCCGTATCGATGGTGGGGAGCTTTGCCATGTTGTAGATGTTCTTTCCCTTTTTGACCGCCGCGAGGAGAATATCGCGCCACAGCCTGTAGTCGTCCTTAGCTTCAAAGACCTCCCGCGTCCATAGGAACGTGTCGGAGTCGGTGTCAAGCGCCTCGTCCACATTATCGGTGAAGACGAGGTTCGGATTCAGGTCGGTGAAGCGCTTCCTTTCTTCCATCGGCAGGTCGAACTCGGCGAGGAGCACCGTCTCGATGACGACCCTGGAGTATTTCAGCAGGTTGTAGAGGGCCTTGTCGCTACCCGGCCGGTAGACCAGAACGGCCCTTTTCGGCTCAAAATGATTCACAATAAATTTCCTTCGATGACAAATATTTTCTATTTTAAAGCAGCGCCTTTCCAAAAAGCATCACTGCAGATCCAACGCGTAGAAGTATCCGTCTCCGCTTCCGAAATATATCACGCCGTCCGCAATCGCCGGTGATGAGTTGACCACGCCTCCGGTCTCGAACTGCCACTTCAATCCGCCGTTTTTAAGCTTCACGGCAAAGAGGTGATGATAATAGCTCCCGAAGTAGACCACCCCATTAAGCACGGCGGGGATCGTATTTATCGGCATACTGCTGAGCGTCTCCCCCGCATAGTACTTCCACTTGAGCCTTCCGGTCTCGATATCGAGGGCGTAGCAGTAGTTGTCGTCCCCGCCGAAGATTATCGTGTCGCCCGAGATGACCGGGGCCGTGCTTGGGCCGGTGCTGTTTGAGAAAAAATCGGTGAACTCCCACTTGACGGCCAGCGTATCGATCTTTACCGCGAAGACCGAGCTGAACCCGCCGAAGTAAACAATCCCGTCTTTTGCAACGGCAAATGTGGAGACGTACCTTTCGAGGGGGAGCTTCCAGAGCGCCTCCCCCGTCGACGGGTCGAGGGCGTAGAGGCAGTTATCGAGTCCCGCCACGTAGAGGACGCCGTCGGAGACCGACAGGGTATCCGGAAGCCACTTCCCCCTTTCCAGGTCGAAAAGCTTTCTGCCGGTGGCTACTTCAAGGGCGTAGACGTCGCCTGCGGAGGACTGGAAGAAGAGGGCGTCGCCCGAGACGGCGGGGGAGAAGAGCTGCTCGGCGCCCGTTTCGAACTTCCATAGGACTTCCCCGGACCTTGCGTTAACCGCGTAAAAATCGCCGAAGGTGCAGCCGAAGAAGAGAATGCTGTATTTCATGACGGGAGATGAAACTACCGGCCCCGAGACTTTGATGGTCCACCTTTCGGCTCCCGTAAGTCGGTCAAGGGCGTAGAAGCGCTCGTCCCAGCCGCCGAAATAGACGGTGTCGTTATCGACAACGGGGGACGATGTGATGATGCTGTCGGTCTTGTACTTCCAGAGGAGCTTTGGGCGGTTTGTCGTGACGAGGACATATGTTGCGACAACGGCGATACAGAGCGCGGCGGTAACGGCGATGAAGAGTTTCTTTTTTGACATTATGTCAAGTCCTCATCACATTTTGTGGATTGAAAAATAAGTCTACCATATCTCTGCTCAACCCTTTGCCGGATGTTTACTCCTGATTCAGGCGTTCTTAAAAAACCTCTATCCAATGCAATTGCGGACGGAGGCTGTTTATAAAAAGGAGCGAAGCAATCTCCAATTGATTGCATGAGGGTCGAGATTGCTTCGTCGCTCGTGTTAATATTAAATGTTTCCTCGCAATGACACTCTTATTATGCTCTGTTTTTTCTGCGATTCTTAAGGTGTCGGCTTCTGGGGCGGCTTGGGCCTGGGCGGGGTCGGTGTCTTGGCCCCTTCCTTTTTATCCCCAAAGAGATCCGCTATACCCCCGATGCTCCCCATGATTCCGGTCGCCTCGTAGGGGAGAAATATCTTTGTGGCGTTCCCCTCAGCAATGTTCCCCAGCGTCTCGAGATACTTCACGGCGATGAGGTCGTTTGTGGGGCCGCCCTTGTGGATGGCCGAAAAGACCGTCTCGATCGCCTCCCCCTCTCCCTGGGCTATTGCCACCTTCTTGTATTTTTCGGCGTCGGCCACCTTCATTATCGCCTCCGCCTCTCCCTCGGCCTTGAGAACGGCCGACTTCTTGTGACCCTCGGCCTCGAGGATCATGGCGCGCCTGTCCCGCTCCGCCTTCATCTGGCGGTGCATCGCGTCCGTTACGTCCTGGGGCGGCTCTATTCTCTGGAGCTCCACCCTGGTAACCTTCGTCCCCCACTTGTCTGTGGCGTCGTCCAGTATCTCCCGAAGCTTCGTGTTGATGAGCTCCCTCGATGTAAGCGACTCGTCAAGCGCCAGGTCGCCCACGAGGTTTCTCAGGTTTGTCTGGGCGAGCTTTGTGGCCGCGGTGTAGAAATGCGCCACGTTGTAGGTCACTTTTACCGGGTCGGTCACCTCGTAGTAGACGACCGCGTCCACCGAGACGGCGACGTTGTCCTTAGTAATGACGTCCTGGGGCGGCACGTCCACCACCTGTTCCCTCATATCGACCTTTCTCAGTAGCTCGAGAAACGGCACGACGATGGTAAGTCCGCTTCCGACCGTGCGCTGGTATTTACCGAGACGCTCTACGAGCCCCTTCTCCCAGGGCCTGACGATCCTCAGGCCCATTGCAATTATTATAATTGCGAAGATCGAGCCGAAAAAGAAAAGAACTCCAAATAGTGCTCCCATTAATCTTTCCTCCTGTTTGAATACTATTCTATTTTTTCATTACTGTTTTTTGTGAACTTTTACTATAAGGTGAACGCCCTCGACCCCGGTGACCACGATCCTCTCGCCTGTCGGGATGTTGTCGTCAGTGGCGCTGTCGGCCCTCCACTCGTCCTTGTCGATCCTGACCTTGCCGGTGTTCTTGAAGTTGTCGATCTCTTCCAGCACCACCCCCGTCTTCCCGATCAACCTGTCCGCCCCGGTACCTGGGGGCTGCTCTTTGGTGATCTTGTCGGCCAGTCTCCTCGTCGACATAAAAAGGACGATGGAGACGGCCGCAAAAGTCCCGAGCTGCCAGGCGATGCCAAATCCCAGAAAGGCCATTACGGCCGCCGCTGCGGCGCCGATCCCGAACCACATCAGGAAGAAACCGGCCGTGAAAACCTCCCCGATGATAAACGCCATGGCGATGATCGCCCACATAAGCCAGAATTTATCCAGAATAAAATCCACTGATACCCCCTTGATATAAAATCAGTTCAAAAAACAAATCCGAAAATATTTAGGTACGGTCAGCTATATCCACCCCTTTTTTCTGAAGTAACGGAGCATACCGAGGGCGACCAGAATACACACGCCCCACACGGAGAAGTAGCCCAGTTTGCATTTAAGCTCCGGCATGTATTCGAAGTTCATTCCGTAAATGCCGGCGATGAACGAAAGGGGCATGAAGATCGTGGCTATGATGGTCAGGACCTTCATGATCTCGTTCATCTTGTTGCTGACGCTCGACATGTAAATCTCCATCATCCCGGTGAGCATCTCGCTGAAGCTCTGGGTTATCTCGAGTATCTGAAGGGTGTGGTCGTAGACGTCTCTGATGAAGACCGCGGTCGATTTGCTTATGTATTTCGCCCCTCCCGCCTCGAATTTGCTCAAGATAGCCCTGAGCGGCCAGATAGACTTGTAGAGGAGCGATGTGTCGATCTTCAATCTATTGATCTCGTTCAATATATTCATGTCCGGATTTCTGATAAGCTCCCTCTCGAGGTACTCGACCTTTTCGGCGATCCCCTGAAGTATCAGATAGTAGCCGTCCACCACCGTGTCGATTATCGAATATGTCAGATAGTCGGCACCCATCTTCCTTATGAATCCCTTGTTGCTCTTGATCCTGTCGATGAGGGGGCTCAAGGGATCGTAGTTGTTTTCCTGGAATGTGACGACAAATCCCTTCCCGAATATGAGGCTCAGCTGCTCCTCTATTATCTCGTCGCCGTCTCCCGAAAAGTAGATCGCCTTGATGATGATCAGCGTGTGGTCTTCGAAGTCCTCCAGCTTCACCCGCTGGCCGGTGTTCATCACGTCCTCCAGCGTCAGGGAGTGGAATCTGAACCGGTCGCTCAGCTCCTCCATGATATTTTCATCATGGAGGCCGGAGACGTTGATCCACGTCGTCGTCGGCTTATCCCTGTATTTGAAGCACTCCTCGATCGTTGTATCGTCAAGAATGGAGTAGTCGTCTTTATCGTAATCGATGATCGATATCTTGGTCCTCTCGACCTTCTTTTCGCCAGTGTGTATCAGAGACCCGGGGGGCGACCCCGACTTGTGGGCTACCTTTTTCAATATATTAGACATTCTCTGCATGGCCCGCACCCGATTTGTTTATTTATTTTTATTTTAAGCGGACAGTCCAAACTGAAATACACCTTCGCTACCTCCCCCCCCCTACCTAACCGGATTCTTAATAAACCCCCACAGCACGCCGTCGGTAGTCACGGGGGCCAGCCCCTCCCTGAACGGCCCGGCTCCCTTGTAGCGGGGCGCGATAACGAAGGTCCCCTTCTTGTTGATGAAGCCGTACTTGTCGGAGAGCTTCACCCGCGCCAGCCCCTCGCGAAAATCCCTCGCCTCCTGAAATTTTGCCTCGATCTTGACCTTGCCCTTCTTGTCTATGTATCCCCACTTGCCCAGCGTTCCGGTGCTGATAAAGACCGGCGCCAGCCCCTCGGAGAAGTTCCCGACTTTGTAGTACTTCGGCTCGACGACGTACCTTCCCACTTCATCGATAAAGCCCCACTTTTTATTGATCCTGACCGCCGCAAGCCCCTCTTTGAACTCCCCAGCCTCGTCGTACTTGGGCTGGATGAGCGTCATCCCCTTGTCGTTTATGTATCCCCACTTTTTATTGTTCCGGTTGACGGCGGCGAGTCCCTCGGAGAAGTCGCCGGAGTCGTAATAGACGGGCATGACGGCGACAGCGCCATCTTTCGTGATATATCCCCACCTCCCCTTTTCGGCCGCCCGGGCAAGCCCCTCGTGGAAGTCCCTTGTTCCCTGGATTTCCGGCTTGATCACGTATTCGCCCGTCTTGTCGATGAAGCCGTACTTCCCGTCGACCTTGACGTTGGAAAGCCCCTCGCTGAAGGGCCATGCGCCGTCGAACTTAGGCTCGATGACTATCTTCCCGGTTTTGTCGATGAAGCCCCGCTTCCCTTCGACAACGACCATCGCCAGCCCCTCTGAGAATATCCCCGCGCCCTCGAATTGCGGCTCGACCACCATCTTTCCCGTTTTGTCGATGAATCCCGTTTTGCCTTTTACCTTTATCATCGCCATCCCGTCCGAGAAGTCGTCGACGTCGCTTAACGACGGCTTTATAGCCACCTCCGGCTCCACCGGGTACTTCCCTTGGCAGGACGTGATAGAGATTATGAGTATGGATATGAAACATAGTGCGGACGTTAAATTTCTCCTTTTCATCGGTAGCTCCTTAATCGTTTATTTGTTTTTATAAGAATATCACAGGGCGGGGTGCCGGTCAAGATAGTTGATTGGGCCTGTTGGATAAATTAAAACCCATATCTTATTGACTTGACTTTACGGCGGCACTTAATTAGTATCATCAATAAAAATCGTGTGATGCGTATGATGACCAAGGATAGATGGAAGGATGAATGGACACAAAGTACTATATTGACCTCGAAAACCGATTCGGAGCGATGAACTACAAGCCCCTCGACGTAGTCCTCACAAGGGGTGAGGGGATATGGGTGTGGGACGTCGACGGGAAGAAGTATATGGACTGCCTCGCCGCCTATTCCGCCGTGAACCAGGGGCACTGCCACCCGAAGATCATGAAGGCGATGGTCGAACAGGCCCAGAGGCTGACGCTGACCTCAAGGGCGTTCAGGAACGACCAGCTGGGCCTCCTCTACGAGGAGCTGTGCAGGCTGACCAACTCCCACATGGCGCTTCCGATGAACAGCGGCGCGGAGGCGGTGGAGACGGCGATCAAGGCGGTCAGGAAGTGGGGGTACAAGACCAAGGGAATCCCCGAGGACAAGGCGGAGGTGATTGTCTGCAGGAACAACTTCCACGGGAGGACGATCACGATCATCGGCTTTTCGACGGACAGGGGAAGCAGGGACGGCTTCGGGCCGTTCACGCCCGGATTCGTGACTATCCCCTTCGGCGATGCCGATGCCTTGAGATCCGCGGTCGGCCCGAACACGGTGGCCTTCCTGGTGGAGCCGATCCAGGGGGAGGCGGGGGTGATAATCCCGCCGAAGGGCTACCTCAGGGAGGTGAGGCAAATCTGCACGGAGAGGGGGATTACGCTTATCACCGACGAGATACAGACCGGCCTGGGCCGCACCGGAAAGCTGTTGGCCGAGGAGCACGACGGGATCGAGGCGGACGTGACGCTGATAGGAAAGGCGCTCTCCGGGGGGTTCTACCCGATCTCGGTCATCCTTTCCAACGAGGAGGTCCTGGGCGTCTTCATGCCGGGGGAGCACGGCAGTACCTTTGGCGGCAACCCCCTGGCGTGCGCCATCGCCAGGACGGCGCTCAAGGTCCTGGAGGAGGAGGAGATGATAGAGAACTCCGCCGTCATGGGGGAGTACCTGAAGGCGGGGCTGATGGACGTAAAGAGCCCCCACGTCAGGGAGATCCGGGGGAGGGGGCTCTTCATCGGCGTGGAGCTTCACCCGGACGCCGGCGGCGCCAGGCGCTTCACCGAGGCGCTGATGAAAGAAGGGGTTTTGGCAAAAGAGACGCATAAGAACGTGATCCGCTTTGCGCCGCCCTTGATAATCAAGAGGGACGAGGTGGACTGGGCGCTGGAGAGGATTAATAAGGTGTTGAGGGAGGCGTAGGGGGATGGTTTTGGTCTTTAATAGGTGCGTAAATTTCCCTATTGACTTATTATTTGTTGCAGTGTATGTTTGTCTTTGTTGGGAATTGAATGGTTGGGATTAATTCGATATTAAAATATTTGATCTATTGGTCATATTAATTTATACTGTTTACTTGAATAATAGTAAAATGTGCTAGATTGCTATTGAATAGCTTTTTAAAAGTGGAATAGTCGTGTTTGATTTTATACCCATTCTTTTTAGAATATTATCAGAGGAATTTGGGCCTACTATAGCAGTTCTTATAATAATTATCCTTTTATTATCAATTATATTGTTCATAATCGTTATAAAAGATCAATTTGAAAAAAGAGCTTTGCGTAAAACAATAGATAAAAAAGAAGAAATAATTGCAAGGAAAGATAGAATTATTGAATCAATGCTTATAGAGAAAGATAAAATGCAACTCAAGCATTTAGATAGATTTTATGAGCGAGAATTAAAGAAGCCAGAAATACTTGAAAAAGTTAAGCAAAAAAAGAGAAGTAAAAAATAACACTATTTTTGGTAAATTCAAAAAATGTCAACTTTTTATAGCATATTGCTACTAATACTTGGAGCACTAGTAGCTTTTCTATTTACTCATATATTCTATCGGATATCTTTGCGACATCAAAGAGAAGTGCTTGAGAAATTATCTAAAGAACTTAAAGAATATTTTAATGAGACTAAGATTTCTTTAGATCCTAATAAATACGAGGTTTTGAATCTTGAAGAAATGAACAAGGTTAAGAAACTTGAGAAGTTACTTGAAGAACAGACAACCCCCCCAAAAACAAGTTTATTAATTAATCTTGGAGATATAGAGTATTTTCAGGGAAATATGTCCAAATCAATAACATACTATACCGAAGCTCTTGAACAAGCTGAATTTTCAGGAGACAAAAAGACTCAAATCATCTGCTTTGGAAAAATGGGAAAAATTTACTTGACGAGTGGATATCAAGATAAAGCATTTGAATACTTTAGTAAAGAACTTGAGTTAAGTAGAGAGATTGGTTACAGAGAAGGTGAAGCTAAATCCCTTGGGAATATTGGTATTGTCTATAAAGATAGAGGAGATTTAGACACAGCGTTAGAATATTACAACAATGCCCTTTTAATACATAAAGAGAATGGAGATAAGCGGGGAGAAGCTAATGACCTCACAAATATTGGAAATGTATATATTTCAAAGGGTACAAAAGTTGATCTTAATAAAGCTATGAATTACCAAGAAAAAGCTTTAAAAGTTTTTAAAGAGATTAGTGACAAAAGGGGAGAAGCTATTGCCCTAGGAAGTATCGGAAATATCTACTATTTAAAGGAAGAAAAAGTGAAAGCGCTTGAATATTATAAAAAAAATCTCCAAATCAATATAGAGATAGGGCATAAGCAAGGAGAAGTTATTGCCCTTGGAAATATAGGGAATATTTATAAAGATAAAGGGGATTTAGATAATGCAATGAAGTACTATAATGACGCCCTTTTAGTTCACAGGGATATAGGATATAGGAAAGGTGAAGGTATAGCACTAGGTAATATCGGTCTTATTTACGGAGCAAAGGGAGAAATGGATGAGGCGTTGAAGTACTTCAATGAAGCTCTTGTAATAAACAAGGATATTGGTAACATAGAGGGAGAGGCAACTACTCTTGGTAATATCGGACTCGCTTACAAAGAAAAAAAGGATTTCAAAAAGGCTCAAGAATACCTCCGTGAGGCGCTTGAAATTTTAGACAAATATGGTATGGATTATGGAAAGGACTATTTCCAAAACGCGATCAAGGAGATAAAAGAAAGTTCAAAGGCGAAAAAAAATTAGTATAACTTTATAATTACCCCCCCCTACACCCCAATCCCCGAAAAATCGCGGTCGGTGCTCCTAAGGCCGGTCGTGACGCCGCTCTTCACGAACCCCCCATCCTTCAGGTCAAAGCCGACGACGACCCCCCCGAGCTCCGGGATCACCCTTGCGGCGTATACGCCGGAGGAGTAGCCGAGGACGACCTCCGGTTGTTGTTCCTCGACCGCTTCCGCCGGGTCTCCCACGCTCACCGCGTGGAGGCCGCCTTTGCCCCCCGTCCCCGGCGCGTGGTCGTATACGTCCTTCATCGAGTAGACGAGCGTCAGCTTCCCATCCTTATCAATGTAGGCCTGGGGGACCTCCAGTTCGTCATAGATACCGGGAGCTGATGTCGGGTATATGGGCGGCATCGCCTCCCATTGGGTCAAGGAACCACGCTTCGCCTTGAGCAGCCCCACGGCTCCCTTCCTCCCAACCTCCAGCGCCTTCGCCTTCGCCGCGATTATCATCCATGTCTCGCCCCCGTGCCTGAAGACGAACGGGTCGCGCCACGCCTGTATCGTGGTGTCGCCGTCAACATGCGCCGTCTCGTAGTATCTCGCGTCGGGGGCTATCCTGAAATCGGGTATCCGCTCCCAGCTTATGAAATCGGCCGATAGCGCCGCGCCCACGTTCTGCGTCAGGAAGTCCCCCTCGCTCTCCTCCCTCGCGTCCCTCGACGTGTAGAACATGAGATAGCCGTTTTTTACCCTGACCACGTCCCCCGTCCAGATCGACGTGTTGTCCCACGAGCCGCTATCGGCCGTGAAGACATCGTCATTCACCCAGTCGAACTTCTCGAAGTCCGCCGTTTTTGCGTAGCCGACCACGGAGTGGAAGTGGTGCTGGTCGGTTTTCGCCAGCTCCCTCTCGGCGTTGAGGTATAGGACGTGGAAGATCCTTTTCCCTGCGTCGTAGTGGTACCAGAAGTCCCAGGTGAAGCGGCCTGGGTGAACCGCGTGGGATATACTCTCTTTATCCGCCATATCAAAATCCGTTCAAGTGCAATATTGTTTTCAGCGGCCGCTTCGGGACGTTGTGGACGCCCTTGTCGTCCCTGTAATAGCGAAGGCTACCGTCCACGGGCTCGACTATCTTCGCCTCCTCGGCCGGGCGCCCCAGCGCAATGGCTGAGTCGATCACGTATTTGTCGGGGACGTTGAGGAGGCGTCTCACCGCATCCCGGTCCACGCTCCACATAAGGACGCCGCCCAGGCCCCGGGCTAAAGCCCCCAGGAGGATGTTCTCGGCCGCCGCCCCCACGTCCCGCTCGAAGTTCTTTTTCATCACGTCGGTATTGGCGAGGATCACGATGTAGGCGGCCGGGCGCTCGTCGAAAGTCGGCCTCTGATCCTCGGGTAAAAAGAGGGCGAGCTTGACGTTATTAAACATCTCGTCGACCGTCTTGACCTCGTCGACCACGATGAACTCCAGCGCCTGGTAGTTGAGCGTCGAGGGCGCAAGCCGGGCGTAGTCGACAAACTCAATCAGGATCTCCCGGTCGACCCTATCCCGCGTAAACCTCCTGATCGTCCTCCGCTTTAAGATCGCGTCAATAACGTCCATGTTCTTCTCATCCTCCTAAAAAAACCTGTTCAATGCTATCTAATATTGGCCAATATTATCCTAAGGAGTAAATATTTGTCCACAAAAATTCATACGTTTTGAAAATTCATATATTTAATATCGGCCGTCAAATCCCCATAGAATGTAGATAAATTATAACGTTCAAGGAGGATAAAGACGATGGATGATTTTATCAAAGAAGGGCCGGAGATGGGCCCGGACTTGGGGGAGGCGGGGGACGACCTCCCGCAGACCGGTGGAGAGGAGACGGCTGAGGCCGTCTCCCCCGAAGGCGATGAGAGCGACTTTGGCGCCCGGTACGTGAAGGAGCTGAGGGAGGAGAACAGGAAGAGACGCCTCGAAAATCAGAGACTCAGGGCGGAGATGGACGCCCTGAACATAAGCCTCAAGTCGCTCAAGGATGCGCTCTCCCGGTACTTCGACTTCGATGACTCGGCCGGCCTCGATGAGATAAAGAGGGCGGCCGAGGAGGGCCTGAAGGCTGCAGAGGAGGCGCTTGTCTACAGCGCCTTCGCATCGGAGGCGACAAGGGCGGGGTTGAGCGCGGAGATATTGCCCGACGCCTTCAAGCTCGCGGAGCTCGACGGGGTTGTGGTCGACCTCGAATCGAGGGAGGTTACAGGGGCGGCGGACGCCGTCAAGAGCCTCCTGGAGAAAAAGGCGTACCTTCTTTCGGTCAGGAGTACTGCCGTGCAGAACATTGGCAGCGAGACGAATCCCTTGAAGGGGCGTATCCAGTACTCCAGCGAGATCGAGGAGCTCGCCGGCGAACTGGGGGTTACCGCCGAGTTTGCGGAGGAGCTCTCCAGGCAGAGATCGGAGAGGACGGGCGAAAGGGTTGGACTCTCCCAGATATGGAGACGTCCGAAGAAGACGAGGCGAACCGGCCTTGTCTAAAAACCGTAAAAAGGAGGATTTATAAAAAATGTCAACCTATATGAAATACGGCTACAGCTACGGGCCGAGGGTTGTGATAACGGCGAAGGTGTCCGACACCGGGACAATCGACGATGGGGACATCGTGGTTCTGGACGCCGTGGGAGGTGACGAGGGCTCCGGCTACGTCAAGAAGTGGTCGGCGGCGTCCGACCCGATTGTGGGGGTGGCGCTGGAGAAGGTCGACATCGCACCGTCGGCCGACGGAGACGAGTCGATCCAGGTCGCGTTGGCACTTCCGGGGAGCGTCTTTGTCTACCCTGCCACAGGAATCACCCAGGGAGCCTGCTACCAGTGCTGCGACATCGACGGCGCCCAGTCGATCGACTTCGACGCCGACACATACCAGAACGCCTGGATCGTCGAGGTGGACGAAGGAGCGGGGCTCGCCTACGTTATGTTCAAGGGGCCGTTTACCGACGTCGGGGCAGCAACTCCCGTAGACTACGGCGTCGCCTAAAGGAGGTAACAAGATGGGAATTATGGTATCGAGTAACTTTCCAGAGCTTTTAACCCAGGACCTTTACGAGTGGTACTTCGAGGCGTACGACAATGAGGAGACGATATACGACAGGATAGCGGAGATCGTGCCGGTCGATACGGGGGACGGGACCAAGGGAACCGAGGTCATCGGCGTCTCCAAGCTGAAGGAGGTCCCGGACGGGCAGGAGATACCCCTGACCGAGCCGGCGGAGGGATACACCTGGCACATCAGGTTTAAGACGTTCAAGGATCAGATCGCCGTCACCGACGACATGATCGCCGACATGAAGGAGGGAAAGCTCAACTCCGACCTGATGGAGTTCGCCAGAGGGTGGGGGGAGGGCGTGAGGAACACCGAGGAAGAGGCGGTGTCGGCGCTCTTCAACAAGGGGGCCTTGACCGCCGGCGACGGGGAGACGTTTAACGGCTCGTTCACCAACAACGACGACCCCTACCCGAAGCACATCTACGACGGGAAGCCCTTCTTCGGGACGGGGGCCACGTACGGCCACCCGTTCAAGCTGAAGCCCACGGTCAAGCTAAATAACCTGACCGAGTCGTTGGAGATTTCCTACGCCAACGTCCAGACGGTCTTTTCCGCCATGACGGTGACCAACGCCCTCAACGAGCGGGGCGAGAGGATCAAGATCGAGCCTAACGTAATCATCACCAACCCGAAGAACCGCTTCCAGCTCGACCAGATAGTCCAGTCCCAATACGAGATCGACAAGTACGGCAACAAGAATGTCTTAGAGGGGATGTTCGACCTGGTCTACTGGCGCTACATCGAGGACGAGGACGCCTGGTTCATGGGCAAGGCGAAGAAGGGGATCAAGTTCTACGACAGGCTGCCGGCGAAGATCACGGTCTACCGGGACGAAAAGACCGACACCTGGTTTGCGAAGATCAAGAGGCGCTTCGGCGTCGGCGTTGTGCAGTGGCGATACTGGTACGGATGCAACCTCTCGACGAGCTGATATTGAAATTGATTTTGGGCGGGGGGAGGCATCCCCCCGCCCGCTTTTGGGATATCGGGGGTTGCCAAAAAAAGGAAAGGAGGGAGACATGGCGATAATTACGGGGATAGAGATGTCGGCGAACAGCTACTTCCAGGATCAGTCCGGCACCGCCCTCACGACGTCCTTCGTGAAGCAGGAGTTCGGCTTCCAGTCGTTCTGCATTGCGCTTGCGAACGACGCGACGGGCGCCTACATCGAGTACTCGTTCGACGGCGCGGCCGTCCACGGGAGGGTGAAGGACACCGATAGCCAGCCGAAGGTGATGGCGTTCAGGCGGCAGGGGTCGATCTGGCTTCGGGGCGAGAGCGGCGCCGAGCCCTACAGGCTGGAGGTGTACTGATGGCTTTTACACACGAGCAGCTCGTCGCGGTGGAGACTGAGATCGCAAACCTGAAGGCGGTGAGCTTTCGCGCGGGGGAGATATCGGTCGACCAGGAGAAGACGCTGAATTCCTTGATAAAGCTTCGCGACGTGATGAAGGCCGAGCTCGCAAAGGGGGGCGGGATAGCGATGGGCAGGTCGAAGATCGAGGGGATCGACGAGTGAGGTGAAAATATCAACGAGGCGATGAGGCTATGAGTCAACCGGTCGATCGATCTCGATCGATCTCAACAAATCTATCTATAACAAACGAACGCCTGCCCCGGCCCGCAATTGATTACAAAAATCGGTTGTGGGTGGGGCGGGCGGATTTACATTAAATAGCTGATGGTTTTTTGAAAACATGCCGGATATTTCACAAAAGGGATTAAACAGTGAAAGTCATAAAAGAAAGATATAGAAACGGGCCTGAAAAAGGAGTAGAATGGGTATTAACGACCCACATCAAGAGGAAATTTTTCGATGAAAAGCAGGCGGTCTGATGAACGGGGGTATTCATTCTACCTCCTTTTCCCCATTGCTGTCATCATCCTGCTGTTTCCATTTCTTGCCGGCCTCTGCCCCATCGTTCGATTTACCGAAGAAGAGATCGACATCTTTGTCCACCAAGACCATATAGAGATGAGAGGAGCATATATTTACTCCAATCCATTACCCTTTCCGGTCATGCAGGGAATGAGCATCCCGCTCCCCGTCGACCTGGACCATCCCCATCCTGTACTCTTGAGTGCTTGTGAAATCTATCCCGAAAGCAGGGATATCCCGATCAGGTACATTTTGGGAAAACACCGCTTCGATCTGAAGTTCAAGCCAAGGGGGGAGGTAAGGGTCCTGGTTCGATATTGCCAGCACGCCCCGAAGAGGGACGCCCGCTATATCCTCACCACGACGGGAGCCTGGAGACACCCCCTTGACAGGGGTATGTATAGATTGTTTCCCGGGACTGTGAAGATTATTTCATCCAATTACACACTTGAAGGAGAAGCGTCCGATTCTCTGTTTTTTAGTCAAACCAACTTCATGCCGAAAAGCGACTGGCGCTTTTCCTGGGAGGTTAAACCATGAGAATTTTTAAAACAGCTTTTGCGGTTTTTCTTTTTACGCCGCTGTTTATGTTACTTCAGGCAACCAGTGCCTTTGCCAACCAGCCCCCGGGACCGCAGACCATTCTCGCCACCGTCATAATCCTTCCCGTCATGGCGCTGTTCACTCTTCTGGGCGGGGGGTATGCGATAATGAAGCTGCAAAGGGAGAAACCCAAAAAATGGAGACTTCTTCCCATTCTCGCCGCCGTCCTTGCCGTTATTATTTCTACGATAAACATTGGTCTTGGAGTCCTGGTTGTGATTATCTTCGGGGTTATAGCCATAGCGAGAGGGTTAAGAATGATTTTCTGGGGAACAAGGCGCCTCTTGTCAAAGAGCGTCCCGGAATATCTGAAGGGCGCGGTTCACTGGCGCCTGTTGACGTCGGGTCTTCTCCTTATCCTTATTACCCTGTTTGTTTCCGGCATGGGTCTGGCCCTTGCTTCTCGGTGGCCGGCGGATGGATACAAGGAAATGAAGCTGAAGGAGTTCACGGCATATCACATTGCCTACTCACGGCTTCACAACACCGAGGACGGAAGACCGTTATATCCGAAGGTTGCGAAAGACAGCGATGTCTATAAAGATTTCTTCAGCTTCAATCAGGATATCCGCTTGGAATACGATGATGACGGAGAGCACTTCACGATCTATATGCTCGCAAACAATCTCCCAATCTTCCCGTACAATTACATGACATCGGTGGGGACATACAGGGCCGACGAGTCAGGAAAGATTCGGATGATCTCGACGCATAGGAGGGACGAGATCTGTCCCGCGGACGCCCCCGTCGTCATGGAGGTCGGGGAGGAGGAGATCGATGAGGCTGCGGAAAGATGGTTCAAATGAATTTTGATTTATTTCTGCTGATTGCAAACGCCCGCATCGGCGCGGCGGCTTGATGTTGGGCTGGGGGGTAGGGTGGGCAATACTTTTAGCTTTACATTGACGTAACATTAATGGTATATTTCATTATATATTGAAGTAATATTATTAATAGAATAGGAGGAAAAAAGTTATCGTGTAAGCCTATCACGGGTTTATATTGAAGGAGGGGAAAATGTGTGAAGCACTAAAAATAGAAATGGAAACTTATGAGAAAAACAAAGAGGAGCTTATTGGAAAAGCCGAGGGAAAATTTGTTTTAATCAAAAATGATGAAGTCGTAGGAATCTATGAAAATAGAATGGATGCAATTAAACAAGGTTATGAAAAATATGGGCATGAAGCTTTTTTAGTAAAACAGATTTTCCGGATTGAAACACCATCTAATTTTGTTTCAAATCTTTTAGGGATTTAAAATGACCCCCTCGTTTACTCTACAACTTCCAAATTTACAAACACAAGGACCTATTGTTGAGGTTAGAATTGCTGTAGGGAAAATCATTGAGGATACACTGAAGAAGGGAAAGAAGAAAATACCTGACCCATTTAACGCAACAGCTATGATTGATACTGGCGCAAGCTCAACTGTTATTCGGGAAGATATTGTTGATCATCTCAATTTGAAGACGATAGGGTATATTTATGTAAACACTCCATCGTCAACTAATGTTTTGTGTTATGAGTATCTAATTAGGGTTTTATTTCCAAATAATGTTATAGCAGAAGTCATTGCAATAGCAGCACCTCTAAAAAACCAGCATATCCAATGCTTAATAGGTAGAGATTTGCTTTCGCATAGTGTTTTTATCTATACTGGATATATAAATACATTTACCTTGAGTTTTTAATCAATATAGTAAAAAAGACAGAATAAAACTACTATCATTTAACGAAAAAAGGCAGAAGATGTTATAAGAATTTATCACTTTAAACAATATCAAGACTAACATCTTTTGATTAATAAGTTCCCCCCCCCTCAACCCTCCCTCAGAATAAAAATCCTTGTAACTCACCCGCTCTCTTTTGAGGTGCGGCACGCCGCCGGTTATAAAAATCGGTTGCGGACGGGGCGGGTGGGAAAAACATGTATCCATGTTAAGTTTTTTAGAGGATTAGGATGTTATGTGATTATGCAAAATCATTCGTAACTATCCTGTTGGGAATTTCCGAAAAATCATTTTTCAATAATTACTTTCCCTCCTAATTTTTGTCCACGTTTTGCTTTTGCCCACCAAATAATAGGCTTCTTTTCAATTATTTTACCTTCCTCATTTTTCGTTTCTTGGGTTCCCACTAAAAATTGAGTTATGTAACGTTTTCGATTCATTAATTGATATGAAAGAAAATTACATAATCTAGATGTATCTATTCTATTTAGACAGAAATAAGATTGCTTACCCTTTCCATCTTCTATGCAGAAGTATACATTGCTATTCAAAATAGTATTATAGAATTGTGGAGGTAAAAAGAAGTTGCCGAATTCAACATTCCCAGTATTGCTAATTTCATTTGGTTTTATATACTTATGGTTAGCTTCATATAAATAAACTTCACCATTGTTATCTCTGAAAAGCAACCAAGCTTTATGAATGTGTATTAACCCCTCATAATATTTTCTTATTTCAATTGTAGGGACGAAAAAAGCTAGATCTCTTATTTTGGGGGTAATAAAAGGAACTAGAAATCCATCTACTATTCTATATTCTCTCCTAAACTCTTTGTATAGTTTTTTTGCAGCTAATGGTAATCCAAATAGTATTCCTAAACCAAAAGCGATTTTGATCACAAATTCCCAAATTTCCACAAATTCCCAAATTTCCATTTCTATTTAAAGGTTTTATTTAAAATGAAATCAGTAATTATCTTGCGATATTCATACTATTTCAAGTGTAATTTTATAATACACATAGATCTTCTGGCTAAAATACCTTTTGTGATATTCAGTTTATTTGTCCCCCCCCCTCAATCCTCCCTCAGAATCAAATCCTTGTAGCTCTCCCGTTTCCTGACGAGGTGCGGCACTTTGCCGTCGATCAAAAGCTCCGCGGCGCGGGGGCGGGAGTTGTAGTTTGACGCCATCGAGAAGCTGTAGGCGCCGGCGCTCATTACGGCCAGCAGGTCGCCGCGCTTGGCGTCGGCTATCTCGCGGTTCTTGGCGATGAAATCGGCCGACTCGCAGATCGGCCCCACCACGTCGGCGGTGATCTTGCTGTTGTTGCTTTTTATCACGGGTTTTATCTCGTGGAAGGAGTCGTACATCGCCGGGCGCATCAGGTCGTTCATCCCGGCGTCCACGACGACGAAGTTCTTCCCGTTCCGCTTGGTGTAGAGGACCCTTGTCACCATTATGCCGGCGTTCCCGACGATCACCCGCCCCGGTTCGAGGATGAAGGCGACGTTGAGGTCTTCGGCGCTCTTTTTTATCGCCGCCGCGTACTGGGAGGGATCGGGGGGGGACTCGTTTTGATAGGTGATGCCCAGCCCCCCGCCGATGTCGAACCAGCGGATATTGAAGCCCCTCTCGCGAAGCTTGAAGACCAGCTCTTTAAGGCGCTCGAGGGCGTCCACGAAGGGAGCGATCTCCGTTATCTGGGAGCCGATGTGGCAGTCCACGCCGATGACCTCGATGTTGGGGAGCCTCCCCGCCTCCTCGTAGTCATCGATAACCTTTTTGATGTCGATGCCGAACTTGTTTTCCTTGAGTCCCGTGGATATCTTCGGGTGCGTCATGGGATCCACGTCCGGATTTACGCGAAGGGATATCCTCGCCCTTTTCCTGATCGTTCCCGCGATCTCGTTTATGACGCCCAGCTCCTCGAACGACTCGACGTTGAACATCAGGATGTCGGCTTTTAGCGCCTCCCTGATCTCGTCGGTCGTCTTTCCGACGCCGCTGTAGACGATCTTCTTCGGGTCGCCGCCGGCCTTTAAGGCTCTAAAGAGCTCGCCGCCGGAGACGATGTCGAACCCTGCGCCCATCTTCGCGAAGAGCCTCAGGACGCCGAGGTTGGAGTTAGCCTTCATAGCAAAGCAGATCAGGTGCTCGATGCCGGAAAAGGCGTTGTCGAAGACCCTGAAGTGGTGCCTCAGGGTCTTGGCGCTGTATATGTAGAGGGGCGTCCCGAATTTTTCTGCGAGCCTGGTTATCGGGATATCCTCGGCGTGAAGCACATCATTGACGTAGTTGAAATAGTTCACTCGGCTCTCCTGAAGTATACGTCGACCGTGTTGGAGTAGCCGCTGTGGTAGCCGGCGGTGTTGTAGGATACGACCACGTAGGTGTATGAGATGTTCGGGAGGAGAGTGAGGTCTTCGATGTAGATCCTGTCCTTCTCAACCTTCGCCTTTCCGGGGACGGCAAGCGTAAAGTCGAATATCTCCTCGAACTTCTTGGTGCAGGGTGGGCAGTCGATTTCCTCGTCCGGGACGTCCTTTCTGAAAACCTTGAAGCCGGAGAGGTCGGTCAGCTGAGTCCCGTCACTGTTCTTGTCCGGGATCGTCCACCTGAGGATGACGCCTCCCTCGACCAGCTTTACCTTCAGGTCCTTGATTTTTTCCGGCACGACGTACTCGGGCGGGAGGGGCGGCCCCTTGACTCCGCAGGACGCGATGAAGATTAACAGTGCGGCTAATATTAAAAGTCTTTGAAATAGTCTATACATATCCAATACCTCCTTGGTCATTATGTAGGTTGATTCTGATTATCTATATATTGATTGTCCGTCTTTAATTCAAGGGTCTGTAAAAACTGATTATTTCAGGCCAATAATATCACAGTTTGAGCAAGTTGAAAACGGTTGAAATAAAGTCGGGATGCCCCGCAATTCTAAATTGTTATATCGATATATCGACATATCGACTTTCGCCTCCCTCGGCCCCCGTATCAATTATCTCTTTACTTCAATTGCAGTTATAATTCAAGCCCGTGTTGAATTTCAAGTTTGTATGTCATTCCCTCGCGCCGAGAAGCAACCTTGATCTGCCGCTATCACTTAAGCTTGATAAATACCTGCCTCGAATTAATACTACTCCTTCCCCTTTTCAAGCTTGCGCAGTGTCTTGATGGTCTCCACCACCCGCTCTCTTGCCGTGCCGCCTACGATGTTCCTCGACGATATGGACGATTCCACCTTGACCGCATCGATGATGTCGTCGTCGAACCTGGGGGAGAACTCCCGCCAGTCGGAGACGCTCAGGTCAAAGAGGGTTTTCCCCCTCGATTCCGCATCAGCCACGATCTTCCCCACGATCCCGTGAGCCTCCCTGAAGCTGACCCCCTTTCTTACGAGGTAGTCGGCGGCGTCGGTGGCGGTGATGAATCCGCCGGTCAGGGCCTCTTTCATTTTATCGCCGTTGAACCGAACGGCGGAGAGGAGCCCTTCCATGATCGACAGGGAGGCGTTCAGCGTGTCGACGGCGTCGAAGAGGGCCTCCTTGTCCTCCTGCATGTCCCGCATGTAGGCGAGCGGCAGCCCCTTCATCGTGGTGAGAAGGGAGACGAGGTTGCCGATCACCCTTCCCGTCTTTCCTCTCACCAGCTCCGGGACGTCCGGGTTTTTCTTTTGGGGCATGATGGAGGAGCCGGTGGCGTAGCGGTCGGGGAGCGTTACGAAGCCGTACTCGGCGCTGGAAAACAACACCAGCTCCTCGGCGAGGCGGGAGAGGTGCATCATGGCAATCGAGGCCGAGGCGAGGTAGTCCAGGATGTAGTCCCTGTCGCTCACGGCGTCCACGCTGTTTGTCGATATCCGGGAGAATCCGAGGAGCTTTGCCGTGTATTCCCGGTCGAGTCGGTAGGGGACGCCGGCCAGCGCCCCGGAGCCGAGGGGCATCACGTCGGCGGCCGTCAAAACGTTTTTGAATCTCAAGGAGTCTCTGTGAAACATCTCCCAGTACGCGAGGAGGTGGTGGGAGAGCAAAATCGGCTGCGCCCGCTGGAGGTGGGTGTAACCGGGCATCACGACCTCGATGTTTTTATCGGCGAGGTCTATGATCGTAATCCTGATTTCTTTGAGGAGATCGATCGCCCTTCTCGCCTCCATCTTTACGAAGAGCCGGGTGTCCACGGCCACCTGGTCGTTTCTGCTCCTGGCGGTGTGGATAAGCCCCCCCACGTCTTCGCCCAGCCTCTTTATCAGGGCCGCCTCTATGTTCATGTGGACATCCTCGAGGGCGTTTTTGAAGCGAAATTTCTCTTTACCGATCTCTTTAGCGATTCTTTCAAGCTCTGAGATAAGGTCATTAGCCTCCTCTTTGCTTATCAATCCCGCCCTCTCGAGGGTCTTCGCGTGGGCTATGCTCCCTCCAATATCGTATGGGGCAAGGCGCGCGTCGAATGATATGGAGGAGGTAAACGCCTCCACCTCTCCGCTCGTATCGTCTTTGAACCTGCCCCCCCACGGTTTTTTCATCGGAGATTACCCTGAAAAAATTATCCTAATTCTCTATCTGAAAGCTTCGAGATGTAAAAAGATACTGTTTTACATTTGAGTTTCTGAAAGAGGAAAATGTATTTTTAGTCTAAAATACCATGACACCATATGACTTGATAGTGTTCGACCGCCTCCAGAGGTTTAATGAAAAATATCTTCCCCAACTTTTTTCTATTTTAGCAGGATCTTTAAAGAATTTTACGATAGGTCTCGATCGCCAAAGTCGACGGCCCTAAAGAGCCGCCCACTATAAAATTCGAGATTCTGCTATCCCCCTAAAAATTAGCCCTTGCCACTCTGCAGCATCGCTCTTATCCTCATTCTCAAGGCGTTGAGCCTGATGAATCCGGTGGCGTCCTTCTGGCTGTAAACCGAGTCCTTGTCGAATGTGGCGAATCCGCCGTGGTATAGGGACGTCTCAGATTTTCTCCCCGTCACGGTCACGTTCCCCTTGTAGAGATCGAGCCTTACTTTGCCCGTCACGTCCTCCTGCGTATCGTCGATCAGGCCCTGGAGGAGCTCCCGCTCCGGCGAAAACCAGTACCCGTTGTAGATGAGGTTCGAGTATTTCGGGATCAGGGAGTCCCTCAGGTGCATGACCTCCCTGTCCATGGTGATCGACTCGACGGCCCTGTGGGCGACCTGGAGTATGGTCCCGCCGGGGGTTTCGTAAACGCCCCTCGACTTCATCCCGACGTAGCGGTTCTCCACCATGTCCACCCTCCCGACCCCGTTTTCACCCCCGATCTCGTTGAGCTTGGTAAGCAGTGCGGCGGGGGTGTAACTCCTTCCGTCTATCGCCACGGGATTTCCCGCATCGTAGTCTATCTCTATAGTGGTTACTTTGTCCGGGGCGTCGGCCGGAGACTTCGTCAGCTTAAACATCTCCGCCGGGGGCGGCTTCCACGGGTCTTCGAGGATTCCCCCCTCGAAGCTCATGTGAAAGAGGTTCCTGTCGGTGCTGTAGGGCTTTTCCGCAGTGGCGACGATCGGTATCTTGTGTTTTTCGGAATATTCCATCAGCTCCACCCTCGACTTGAACTCCCACTCCCGCCAGGGGGAGATGATCTGGATGTCCGGCTTCAGGGTGAGGTAGGCCATCTCGAACCTCACCTGGTCGTTTCCCTTGCCGGTGCAGCCGTGGCAGACCATCCCGGCCCCCTCGGCTATGGCTATCTCGATCTGGCGCTTGGCGATGAGGGGTCTCGCTATCGAAGTTCCCAGGAGGTAGGTCCCCTCGTAGACTGCGTTTGCCCGAAGCATCGGGTAGACGTAGTCCGATACGAACTCCTCCTTGAGGTCATCGACGTAGACCTTGTCCGCGCCGGTTTTGAGCGCCTTTTCCTTGAGACCCTCGAGCTCCTCTTTCCCCTGTCCCACGTCCGCCGCAAAGGCGATTATGTATGCGCCGTAGTTCTCCTTTATCCACTTCAGAATGACCGAGGTATCCAGACCCCCGGAATATGCAACAACAACCTTCTTTGTATTATCCGCCACCCGACGCCTCCTGTCGTTGGTTCAATATATCCATAATCGCCTTCTGGACGTGAAGGCGGTTTTCCGCCTGTACGTATACGATAGAGCGCTCCCCGTCCATCACATCATCTGTTATTTCCTCGCCCCGGTGCGCCGGCAGACAGTGCATTACGACACAGCTTTCGGGGGCCGACTTCAGAAGCTCCCCGTTCACCTGATAAATTTTGAGCATATCAAGCTTTCTCTCCCTTAGGGACGGGTCGTCCCCCATGCTCATCCATGTGTCGGTGTATATTACGTCGGCGTCTTTGACGCCGGCTAAAGGATTCTCCTCGATCTTTATTTTTCCCCCGGACTTTTTAATCCCCTCCTTCAATATGACCTCATCCGGCATCAGCTCCTCTGGGCAGGAGACGGTAAACTCAAAGCCCAAGAGGGCTGCGGCGTTGATCCACGAGTTGGTCAGGTTGTTCCCGTCCCCGACGTATGTCACCTTGAGATTGTCCAGGCTCCAGTCCCTCGTCTCGGCGATGGTGAAGAGGTCGCTCATCACCTGGCAGGGGTGGGTGAGGTCGGTGAGGCCGTTGATTACGGGAACAGAGCTCTCGGCCGCGAGCTCCTCCACCATATCCTGTGAGAACGCCCTTATCATCACCATGTCGACGTACCTGGAGAGGACACGGGCGGTGTCTTTAACGGTTTCCCCCCGGGAGATCTGGATGTCCCCGGAGCTGAGGTAAATCGGCTGGCCGCCGAGCTGGTATATCCCCGTCTCGAAGGAGACCCTGGTCCTCGTGGAGGGCTTCTCGAAGATCATCGCCAGCGTCCTTCCCTCCATCGGCTTGTACCTGATCCGGTTTTTCTGCCTCTTCTTGAGGTCCTTGGCCCTCTCGATTATTTCGAGCGCCTCCTCCCTCGAAAGGTAGGAGAGCCTCAAAAAATCCTTTCCCCTCTCTCCCGTTTTCATTTATACAACCCGCATTTGATTACGCAATTTTTGACAATACATCGTCGAGGGCTGTGACCACCTCGTCGACGTGGCTCTTCTCTATGATCAGGGGGGGCGTGAACCTGAGCACCCGGCCCTGGACGAGGTTGATCAGTATCTTCTTTTCCCTCATCTCGTCGACTATCGCCACAGCAGTCTCTTTGTCGGCAAGCTCAAGCTCCATCCCGATGAGGAGTCCCTTTCCCCTGACCTCCTTTACGAAGTCGAACTTGTCGGCGAGCCCCCCAAGCTTTTTCATGAAGTAGTCCCCCACCTCTCTGCAGTTCTCTAAAATCCGCTCCTCCAGGGTGGTCGTGATGACCGCCTCGGCGGCGGCCGAGACGAAGGGATTGCCGCCGAAGGTGGAGGCGTGGTCGCCGGGGGAGAAGAGGTCGGCGCCCTTCTTGCCGACTACGAGCGCCCCCATGGGGAATCCCCCGGCAAGCCCCTTCGCCAGGACCATGGCGTCAGGCTCAATCCCGAACGCCTCGTAGGCGAAGAGGGTCCCCGTCCTCCCCATGCCGGTCTGTATCTCGTCCAGAATCATCAGGATGTTCTCGCAGTTTGTTATCTCCCTTACCCCAGCGAGGTAGTAATCCGGGGGCACGACAACGCCCCCCTCCCCCTGAATCGGCTCCAGGATCACCGCGGCGCTGTTTTCCGTTATCGCCTCCTCAAGCGCCTGGAGGTTGCCGTAGGGGACGTAGTTGAATCCGGGCGTCATGGGGCCGAACCCCTTCTGGATCTTGGTCTGGGCCGTGGCCGCCATCGCTCCCATAGTACGCCCGTGAAAAGAGCCGTCGGCGGTGATTATCTCGATGGCGTCCTCCCCCTTCTCCCTGATCCCGAACCTCCGGGCGAGCTTTATGGCCGCCTCTATCGCCTCGGCCCCGCTGTTTGCGAAAAAGCATTTTGCGCCGAAGGAGGAGTCGCAGATGAGATCGGCGACAACCGCCTGCCTCGGTATGCGGTATAGGTTAGAGACGTGGACGAGCCTCTCCGCCTGCTCCTTAACGGCCTCAACCACCTTCGGGTGGGAGTGACCCAGATTCATCACGGCGATCCCCGCGACGAAATCGAGGTATCTCTCCCCCTCCACATCCCAGAGGTAGGGGCCCTCCCCCCTCTCCATCTCGATCGGGGCAGGGCTGTAGGTGTTCATCAGGTGGCCGTAGTCGTACTTGAGGCTCGATTCGGAGTTCCTTTTAGCTTCGTCTTTCAACATAATTTTAATTCGGCCATTTTATCAGACACGGGCTTCACTGTTTTATTGCCAAGCTTTCGCTTTATCCGGTGTCATGTTTTCACATTTTCGTTCGTCAGGCGTTTTAAATCGATAAATATCATATCTTTCTGCTTTTGCCCCGAATCATCTATCCCGGCACGATCTCGGTACCGATCCCGCCGTCGGTAAAGAGCTCCAGAAGGACCGAGTGGTGAATCCTGCCGTCGATGATGTGGGTCTTCTTGACCCCCTTCTCGAGGGCGCTTATGCAGCACTCCACCTTAGGTATCATACCGCCGGTTATCTCTCCCTTGTCTATCATCTCGCTCGCCTCCTTCGCGGTGATGGAGCTCACGAGAGAGCCGTTGACGATGACCCCCTCTACGTCCGTGAGCAAGATCAGCTTTTCCGCCTTCAGCTCCTCGGCCACGGTTCCTGCGACGAGGTCGGCGTTGATGTTTAAGGTCTCGCCGTTTTCGTCGGCGGCGACGGGGGCTATCACCGGGATGAAGTTCTCCCGATCGAGGGTGGCGAGCACGCCCGTGTTTACCGCCGTCACCTCCCCGACCCTACCCAGATCGATAATCTCCGGAGGGAGTGCGCCGTTTTTTTGATCGGCGTCCCTCGGTTTTTCCTTCAAGACGAGCTTTCTACCCCGGATGAGGTTTGCGTCCTTCCCTGAGAGGCCCACAGCGTTTCCACCCTGACCGTTTATCAGCCCCACTATCTCCTGATTGACCCGGCCGACCAGGACCATCTCCACCACGTCCATCGTCTCCCGGTCGGTGACGCGCATCCCGTTGACGAAGGTCGATTCCTTTCCGAACTGCTTAAGGACCTTCCCGATCTGGGGCCCGCCGCCGTGGACGATAACCGGGTTTATCCCGATATATTTCATGAGGATAACGACGCGGGCGAAGTCTTTCTTCAGGCCCTCGTCCACCATGGCGTGGCCGCCGTACTTTATAACGATGGTCTTGTTGAAGAACTCCCTGATATATGGGAGGGCTTCTATGAGTATCTCCGCCAGCTCCCTTGCCTTTTTCATGGGGGTGCCGAAAATATAAAGGTTTAGTTAGATTTTACCGGTTAAAAAATCGATATTATATACGGAAAGATAGAAAAAATCCACCTAAAATTAATTCGAGGGGGAAAAAGTGGGGTGAGTATTTTTAGAAGGTGAATTCCCTTGCATGAGGCGGAGGTCTCCGGTATGTTCCTTCCGCCCCTCGAAACGGGCTTGAATAAAAGGACGTTTCTTCGGGGCGAAATTGACCAAATAGGATTTTGCACCGCTCCCGCTCATGACGAATCCCCTAAATCAATTTGGGATCGGGGTAACGAAATCACGCCTCGGCCGCGAGCGATCGATGCCGAACGGCAGTCGATCTTTCAGCCTACAGGATATACTTGCTCAAATCCTGGTCCTCGATGATGTCCTTCAGCTTCTCCTGAACGTACTCCCTGTCGATCTTTATCTTTTTCTTGGAAAGCTCAGGCGCCTTGAAGGAGACCTCGTCCAGGAGCTTTTCGAGGATCGTGTGGAGCCTCCTGGCGCCGATGTTTTCGCTCCTCTCGTTCACCTGCGCCGCCATTCGGGCGATCTCGTCTATAGCGTCGTCGTTGAACTGGAGGGTCACCGACTCCGTCTCCATTAGGGCCATATACTGGGTGATCAGGGCGTTCTTAGGCTCGGTGAGTATCTTGACGAAGTCGTTTTTGTCAAGAGAATCAAGCTCGACCCTTAAGGGGAACCTCCCCTGAAGCTCAGGAATAAGGTCGGAGGGCTTCGATACATGAAAGGCCCCTGCGGCGATGAAGAGGATATGATCGGTCTTGACTATCCCGTACTTGGTGTTTATCGACGACCCCTCGACGATGGGGAGGATGTCCCGCTGGACCCCCTCCCTCGATACGTCCGGGCCGTGGGCGCTCTCCCTCCCGGCTATCTTGTCTATCTCGTCCAGGAAGATGATCCCCGACTCCTCCACCTTTTTTACGGCAAGGCCCACTACCTTGTCCATATCTACGAGCCTCTGGGCCTCCTCGGCGGCGATGATGTTCTGGGCCTCCTTTACCTTAACCTTCTTCTTCTTGGTTTTCCCGGGGAAGAGGTTTCCGAACATGTCCTTGATGTTTATGTCCATCTCCTCGATGCCGGAGGCGGAAAATATCTCCACCATCGGGATATTCCGCTCGCGGGTCTCCAGCTCCAGCTGGCGGTCGTCCAGCTTTCCCTCTCTCAGGAGTTTTTTGAGCTTCTCGCGCGTCTTTTCGTAGCTGTTCGCGTCGCCGGAGCCGAGCTGGGGGGGCTGGGTTTCCTCTCCCACTAATTCAAACCTGCCGGCTTCGGCGTCCTCGGTGTCGTCGTCGCCGGAATCCGGCGGGGTGAAGCCCAGATCGGGCTTCCCCTCGGGCGCCCTCCTCTTGGGCAGCAGAATGTCGAGGATCTTCTCCTCGGCCAGCTCTTCCGCCTTCACCTTCACCTTTTCCATCTCCTCGGCCCTGACCATGTTGACGGCGAGCTCGACCAGGTCCCTGATCATCGACTCCACGTCCCTGCCGACGTATCCCACTTCTGTGAACTTGGAGGCCTCGACCTTCAGGAATGGCGCCTGGGAGAGCTTGGCGAGCCTCCTGGCAATCTCGGTCTTTCCCACCCCGGTGGGGCCGATCATGATGATGTTCTTCGGCGCAATCTCGTCCCTCAGTTCCTCCGGGACGCGCATCCTGCGCCAGCGGTTCCTCAACGCTATTGCAACGGCCCTCTTCGCCTTATTCTGGCCTATGATGTATCTGTCAAGCTCCGAGACTATCTCCCGGGGCGTAAAGGTCTGCATTGGTCTCTCCTGTGATAAAGGTCTGCTTTAAAGAGTTTAGAAATTTCTTCTCATTGATTTTTTTAGTTCTGTCATTCCCAATTCGATTGGGAATCTATTCTGTCATTCCCAGCTTGACTGGGAATCCAGTGAATATCAATCTGGATTCCCGCTTGCGCGGGAATGACAAATAATTGCTTTTCTGTACTGTCATTCCCCACTTGACTTGGGGTTTATACTGTCATTCCCAGCTTGACTGGGAATCCAGTGAATATCAAACTGGATCCCCGCTTTCCAAGGGGATGGCATTTTCCCCGTCTATAGAATTACAACACCTCGATCTGGATGTTGTCGTTGGTGTAGATGCATATCCCGGCGGCGATCTTCAGCGACTCGGCTGCGATCTCCTCCGCCGAGAGCTTCGAGTGCTTGATCAGCGCCCTGGCGGCGGCCTGGGCATACCCCCCGCCGGATCCGATGGCGATCACCTCATCGTCCGGTTCCAGGACGTCCCCGCCCCCGGAGATGACGAGCGATGTCTCCTTGTCCGCAACGACGAGTAGGGCCTCGAGCCGCCTAAGGTACTTGTCCATTCTCCAGTCCTTGGTGAGCTCCACGGCGCTCCTGACGAGGTTTCCGCTGTACTGCTCGAGCTTGCTCTCGAAGCGCTCGAAGAGGGTGAAGGCGTCGGCGGTGGAGCCGGCGAATCCGGCGATTATCTTCCCGCCGTAGAGGCGTCTCAGCTTCTTTGCCCCCCCCTTGGCAATCGACTCCCCCATCGTCACCTGGCCGTCGCCCGCAATGGCCACCTTGCCGTCCTTCCTTACGGCCACGATCGTCGTGGACCTGATCCTGTTTTCCGGCTCTCCTTTTTCCCCTGTGATGGCAGGGTCTCTGTAAATGTCTCTCATATACGTTCAGCTCCTTTTTGACCTCGGATGGGCCTTGTCGTAGACCTCCATCAGCCTGTCTATCGTGACGTGGGTGTACTTCTGGGTCGCGCCGATCGACTCGTGTCCCAGAAGCTCCTGGATATCCCTCAGGCCCGCCCCCATCTCGAGGAGGTGGGTGGCGAAGGCATGCCTCAGCTTGTGGGGGCTGACGTTCAGCGTCAGGGATCCCAAGAGGATATATTTTTTGACGATCCGGTTTACGCTCCTTGCCGTCAATCTGCCGCCGCGCATGTTCAGGAACAGGGCCTTGTCGTCGATCCGCTTTTTTGCGTCTCCGAAGTTGTCTCCGCTCCTGACTCCCAGGTATTCTTTCAATGACGACAGCGCCGGGGCCCCCGCCGGCACGATCCGCTCCTTTTTCCCCTTGCCCGACACCTTGAGGACCGACTCCGTAAAGTCCACGTCCAAAAGATTAAGCCCAACAAGCTCACTCACCCTTATGCCGGTGGAGTAGAGCAATTCGAGCAACGCCCTGTCGCGCCTGTCCGAGGGCGCCTCCCCCCCGGCGGACTCTATGAGCCTGAAGACATCGTCGACGGTCAGGTAATCGACGAGCTTCGTCTCCCCCTTCGGGTAGGACACGACGGCGGCGGGGCTTCTCTCGATAAAACCCCTCTTCAGTAGGAAGCGGTAAAACGTCCTCAGGCTGGAAAGCTTCCTCGATACGGAGCTTCGCTCCCTTTTCCCGATGATCGAGCCGAGGTACGACCGGACATCGTCCGGGGAGGCGTTAAGCAGCTTCCCCCCGCATTTATCTTTCCCCTCGCCCCTGGTTATAAAATCCTCGAACTGGCGGATGTCTTTCACGTAACTCCTGATCGTGTGGGGCGACGCCCCCCTCTCGAGAGACAGGTACTCGGAGAAGAGATCAATGGGGTTTTTCTTACCGTTTCGCTCATTCATCGAGTCCATGGACAAGGCTAACACATAATATAGCCATTATCAATTGAAATTTCAAGGTGGAGATCAAGATAAATGGTTCAAGACGGGAAAAAGTGGACTCTACCGAACGACCCACCCGGTCTGCAAGGCGGGTTCAACGAACCGACTCGGTTGGAAATAACGGCCCCTGTAGGATTTCAGTGCAGGCAATAACGAAAAGTAGTATATTATGAACAATAGTGGTAGGGGGGAGCAGTAGGAGTGGGGGATTAACCAGCTACCTTCCCGCGTCGAGCTTGAAGATGGAGACAAGGGCGGGGATGATGATCAGGGTCGCCGATGCGCTTATGATCATCGTCGCGGAGACCAGCCAGCCCACGTTCATGATCGGCTTGAAGTTTGAAAGGACGAGAATGATGAAGCCGGCCGCCACGGCAACGGCGTTGAAGACGAGGGCGCGCCCGGTATTGTGGATGGTCTCGAAGAGGGCGTCGTTTACGTCGAGCCCCTTTGCCGTCTCTATCCTGTACCTCGATACAAAGTGGATCGAGTAATCTATCCCTATTCCTAACCCCATCGACGCGATCATCGCGGTGGCCACATCGAGGTTTACATCGAAAATCCTCATAAGGGTGAAGTTGGAGAATATCGTGAAGATTAGGGGAAGCATGGAAAAAGAGGCGGCCTTGATTGACCTGAAGACTAAAACCAGCATCAGGAAGACTACGATAAGGGAGGTCGCGAGGCTGATGATCTGGCTCTTTATGATGTAGTGGGAGATCACCACTACCATGTGACCGGTGCCCGTAAGGTGGACCTCCTCGCCATCGCCGAAATTCTCGTCGATGAATTCCCCCGCCATCTTCTGGAGGTGCATGATGTCCCGGGAATAGGAGGATTTCAGCTGCATGACCAGGTTCACCTTTCGGTACTCGAAGTCGACAACTTTTTCCATGTCCTCGCCCCCTGAGTTCTCGTAAAGGAGGAGGTACTGGGCGTTCATGTCCCGCCCGCTGATGACCTCTTTTACCGTTTTTCCGTCCTCTCCCTCTACGGTTATCTCCTCGGTCGGATTAGGGAGTCTGTTCATCTTAGGATCGTTGTCGTTCATGACGTAGTTCATCCTTCTTAAGAAATCGGTTATGGAGCTCGTCGATCCGACAAGTTCGTCTGAAGCGAGATAATCTTGGAGCCTCTCGACCCTCATTAAAAAATCGGGGTCCTTGATGCCGTCCGGCGCCCCGGAATCGATAATGATGTTGAGGCTTGTGCTTCCCGGAAACTTCTCGTTTATCAGCTCATCCGCGATGACGATCTCGCTTCTCTTCTTGAAGTCGTTCATGAATCCGTAGCCGACCTCCACCCTTGTGGCCACGAAGATCACCGCGATGAAGGCGGGGATCATCAAGGCGAAGATTAAGCGGCGCCTGTTGATCGATACCCGCCCCAATGTATCCAAAAAGCTTGTAAGGGGAGTTGTGCTGTGGTTCCTGTCAACGGCCATGCCGAGCTTCGGCGGAGTCTTCAATATCATCATCATGGCGGGGATGAAAATCAGAGAAAAGATCATGGCGGCTAAGATGCCGAAGGCGGTAAACGCGCCGAACTCCCGGATGGGGCTCAGGCTCGACGTCACAAGAGACCCGAACCCGGCCATGCTGGTGAGCGAAGTCATAATCACGGGAGACGATATTTCCTCCATGGTGTCCACCATCGCATCCCGCTTTTTGCCCCCCCCGGAGAGCCTCCCGTAGAATTCGGTGATGATGTGTATCCCGTCGGCGCACCCTATGGCCACGAGTATTACCGGCAGGGTGGTGGATATGATAGAGATCGAATAGCCGAGGATCGCCATGAGCCCCATCGTCCATATCGTGCTGATCAGCACGACGAGCAAAGGGGTTACCATCCCCCTCAGGTTCCTGAAGACTACAAATAGTATCACCATTATCAGCAGGATGACGGCGGGGATCAGAAGAGACATGTCGTCCTTCATGTAGCTCGCCTCGCGGCCCAATATCATGGGAGTTCCTGAGACGTAGTACTCTTCGGGCCCGCCCAGCTTGACAGCCATATCCTTTAGGGCCTTGTAGATGGCTATGGTCCTCTCTTCGTGGCTGGTGAACGTGAGGTTGGTAAAGATGATCGTGGCCGTTTCGTCTTCCGAGACGATCTTTTTGGCGAGCATATCGTTGCCGAGAATCTTGTCCCTCAAAAGCTTAATATCATTAAACGTCTCAGGGACATCCTCCATAATCGGGCCGGTGTCAAGCACGCCGCCTATGCTTTCGATGTTCTCGACCGTGGAAAGGCTCATCACTTCCTTGAAGGGCTCGAGGCCGATCCTGATACCCTCAAGCTCCTCAATGAGCCCCTCGTCGGGGTCGTCTTCCGCCCTGAGAATCCTGAGGGCGTTCTTGACAGGGCCAATGTCCGATTTCGTTAGGCCGCCTTCAGGGACCTTCGACAGAAGCTCCTTCACCTCGCCGTCCGTCTCTTCGATAAGCTCCTCGATCGTCTCCAAATCCTTTTCGTCAACAACGATCAGCTTCTCCATCATCTCGGTGAGGGCTTCGATCTTCCCGAGGGAGGTTTCGTTGTAGATCGTGCCCGGAGACACAACGGCAACGATCGCCGCGTCGGACCTGCCGAACAGCTCCTCGACCTCCTCCCAGTAGATGACGGCCGGGTCGTCCTGGGGCAGCATCTTCCAGGGGTCGGGATCTATCTTGAGCCTGAAGATGTTGATCGCAAAGAAAACCGTTATCAAAGAGACAAGGCCGATGACGATCATGGGGTGGTCGGTCACGAGGACCGCCAGGCGCCTGTAAAGCGCGTGTCTCTTTTTGATAAGCTGGCCCTTTTCCACTCGACGAATACCTCTGAGTCTCCAATAAATAAAGAGGGAGCCGCTGCATTATCGGGGCGATCTCCCCTGGGGACGGTCGTTTTGACCGATCAATTTTAAAGCCCCTTTATATAGAGTCTATTGTACAAAGTCAAGTCGAAACAGGGCTTTTTGGCCCCTTTTTGAAAATATCTTTACAAAATAAATCGTGTATAAAATGTGCGGCCTCCTTTTCTCTAATTTTATCCACAAAAAGTGAAAAGAGCCCAACAAATTACTTGACAAAAACAGTAGACCATTATAACTTATACATAAAGGAACTTTCTTTAAAAAGGAGTTGATTTCAATGGGAAACACGGAAAAGAAAATAACGTCGGATATGACTATATTCGAGGTCTTGAAGAAGTACCCGGAAACCGAGGAGGTAATCAAGAAGCATTTCCAGGGCGGGTGCTTTGCATGTCCTGCATCGAGGATGGAGTCGATAGGGGAGGGGGCCGCGGTGCACGGCCTCGACGTGGATTTCATCCTGGACGAGCTGAACAAGAGCGCATCCGCTTAAAGCGGGGTTGGCTAAATGTTTGTTTGGGGGATCGGTGATACGCGGGATTGGATGATGGGGGGGGAGGCTGAATGTTTGTTGGGGGGGGCGGGGGTAATTTGTGGGGCTGAATGATGAAGGGTCTGCCGATTGTTTATTATGGGGGATGGCCAATTGAGTGTTGTGGGCCGCCGGTGATATGTAGGGTTGGCTGATGGGGGTTTATTCGATTGTCTGTTTAAGGGGGGGGGGAGCCAAATTTCTGTTTGGGCCGCAGGTGATATGTAGGATTAGGTGAGGGGAGTCGGGCGGTTGTCTGTTGAGGCCGCCGGTGATACGCAGGATTGGCCGATGGGGGGTTGGTCGGTTGTCTGTTGGGGGCCGTAGGAGGTGTATAAAGTTGGGTTTTGAGGGGTCGGCCGATTGTCGATTTAGGTAGTTGATGATATTTAGGGTTGGATGATGGGGGGTAGGCTGATTGTCTGTTGGAGGAGGCGGGTGGTTTTAAGTTGGAGATTTCTGAACCTCCGAGTGGCTTTTAGATACCGGGGATTGCTCGACCGGGGGCCGTAGTTGGCCGATCAACAAAAGAATTGCGGAAGGGCTTGCCTTTCCAACAAGCCACAATGAAAATTATTTGACTTTTAGGGGCGTATTGCGATGCGCCCTTTTTTTATCTTTCTCCTATTTAGGGATTTACATATTCTATGTTTTTTTTTATCATGTATAACAATAATATGTGACCTGAATCAGCGAGGGCGGATTTCCCGCAGCAAAACCGGCGGGACACCTCTTCTTTTTTCTATTGGCCGGGGGCCGACCGATTGCCGATTGAGATTGAGATTGAGATAAGGGCTGGAGGGACTTCTTAATAGATTAAGATATCGAGATATAGAGATGTCGATCAAAAAAGTGGGGGAGATAAGATAAAGCTATCCGTAATCATTCCGGCCTATAACGAGGTCAAAACCATCGACGAGATAGTGGCCAGGGTCGAGGGGAGTCCCTTGGAAAAGGAGATCATAATCGTGGAGGATTGCTCCACGGACGGGACCAGGGATCGGGTAAGGGAGATCGCCAAAAGGAAAAATATCAAGAAAAATATCAAGGCCATATATCACGACAGGAATAAGGGGAAGGGCGCCGCTCTCCGGACGGGATTTGAATCCGCGACCGGCGATATAGTTATAATCCAGGACGCCGACCTCGAGCTGAATCCCGAGGAGTACCCAAGCCTCATAACCCCCATTCTCGACGGGAGGGCGGATGTCGTCTACGGCTCCCGATTCCTCGAAGGCGGCCGCAAGGGCCTCCCTCCTGTAAAATACGTGGCGAATCTCTTTTTGACCCGCCTCTCCAATATGCTCAACAACATAAAACTGACGGACATGGAGACCTGTTATAAGGTTTTCAGGAGGGAGGTTCTGGATCAAATTACGATCAGTTCGGACCGCTTCGGGTTTGAACCGGAGTTTACCGCAAAGGTCGCGAGGGCCGGATTCGAGATCTACGAGGTCCCGATAAGCTATTGTGCCAGGAGCAATTCCGAGGGGAAAAAGATCTCCTGGTGGGACGGTGTAAAGGCGGTCTTCCTGATCTTCTGGTTTCGGTTTTTCGACTGATCGGCCGTCAACCTGATAAGGCTGTCCGTTTCCCGTATCGTTTTGGGATTTTTGTATGACAAATCGTGTCGATGACTGCAAGAAGAAATTAAAGGGCCTGGTCGAATCCCTGAATCGCTTCTATCTCTCGAAGAGGCTCCCCTGGTATATTATCGGTCTGGGGATATTCTTTCGCCTCTATCAATATCTCTGCAACAGGTCTCTCTGGAGGGACGAGGCAAAGCTCTCGCTGCTGATATTGGACAGTCGATTGAGCGATTTTCTCGGGCCGGTTTCAAAGCCCCCTCCGCCAGGTTTTTTGGTAATCGAAAAGGCAAGCACGATCCTGTTCGGAAGCAGCGAATATGCGCTGAGGCTCTTTCCGCTGATCTCGGGGATAATCGCGCTGTTCGCCTTTTATTATGTGATAAAGAGGCTCCTCGATAAAAGGATAGTCCCCGTCGCCCTCCTCCTCTTCTGCTGTACCTATTCCCTTATCTACTTCTCCACGGAGCTCAAGCAATATTCAAGCGACGTCGCCGCAGCCCTTATCCTCTACTCGTTGGCCTTCTACCTTTACGAGAGAAAGTTCGATCTGATCGGGACCATACTTATCGCACTTGTCGGCGCGGTATTCATATGGTTCTCCCATCCCTCGGTCTTTATCCTGGGCGGCATAGGGCTGACATTCACGGTGTCGTCCCTTCTCAAAAAGGAATGGAAGAGCTTCTCTCGGGTCACTGCCGCCTCCTTGGTATGGCTCACCAGCTTTGCCGCAGTATATTTTTTCATCCTGAGACATCTCACCTCAAACGAGCTCCTCCAGTCGTATTGGAGCAAGCACCACTTTGCGCCCCTCGTGCCCGCCTCGATCTCCGATCTCAAATGGTATGCCGATAACCTGATGGGCATCTTTGAAAACAAGGACCTGATGAATCTTGCGAATCCGATTCTATGGGCCGTCGTCTCCCTCGTCGGCTGTTTATCGCTTATTTTGAAAAATAGGGAAGGCCTCTTCCTCTTGATCACGCCGATTTTCCTTACGTTGATCGCTTCAAGCCTCCATAGGTATCCCTTTTACGGAAGGCTCCTCCTCTTCATCACCCCGGCGATAGTGATATTTCTCTCCGTGGGGTTGTGGGAGATCTTTGAGTTAAAAAGGGGCAAACCAATAACAACTGTCGTATCAACTATTATAGGAGTGTTTCTAATAGGGCTTCTTTTCTTCTCTTCCTTTTTCGTCGGGGAGGACTATTTCTTCAAGCCCATTACGAGGGAGGAGATCAAGCCCGTCTTGGTATATATCAAGGAGCATCAAAGGGAGGGGGATATAGTCTATGTCTATTACGGCGCATTTGACCAATTTTTGTATTACGCAAAGAGATATGATTTTGATATAAATCGATGCTACACCGATGCCAAGATTCGGGAAAATCCGCCGCGCTATAGTTTTAATCTTAATACCATATTGGGACATGAAAGGGTCTGGATTCTATTCTCGCACGTTTTTGACAAGAAGAAGCTGGAAGAGGTGGAAAGCATTAAATCAGTCCTTATAGAAGGCTACGGCGGCAGGGTGCTCGATTTTCATGAAGAGGTCGGCTCCTTCGTCTATCTCTTTGAATTCAGCAATAGTGGGAAATAGGTTATCGGTTTCCTTATAAAAAAATCGTGAGACGCTCATCCGCCGGATTTTAGGGCCGCCGATAATATTAAGGCGGGGGTTTCCGGCAATCCAAGAGGCCGGATAACAGGGGGATTTGGCAAAAAAGCCTGAGCGTATCGGTTCAATTTCCACCGACAATTCGGCGTTTGACAGTGCCGCCCGGCGCCCGGCACACAGGCACCCTCCCCCTAAGTTCCCGCTTACGCGGGAATGATACACGACGGGCGGCGCAGACAAACTTGCACAATCATAATGACGTGCCCCTGTGGGGTTTGTCCGCGATTAACTGCTCTGCGGCTTAATTTTGCGGTGGGGGATTCAAGGCTTATCCGAGTCCGGCCCTTCAAGCCCCTCGTTCATCCTCCCTGAGCGATACCCGCCGAGGTCAACGGTCACGGACGAAAATCCCAGGCGCCTTATCTCGGAGTATATCCGATCCCTCAAATCGGGAGACAAAAGCCTCTCTATCTCCGATTCGCCCACCTCGATCTTAGCCGTTTTCGGCGGGCCACCGAGGTGCCTGACCCTTACCGTCTTAAACCCGTGACTCATTAATACAAGCTCCGCCTTTTTGACGCCGTCGATCTTCTCCAAGGTGATCTCATCATTGTAGGGGAACCTCGTGGCGAGACACGCCATGGGCGGCCTTTCGGTCCCTGGGATATTTAGCGATCTCGACATCTCCCTGATCATCTCCTTTCCGATCCCAAGCTCAAGAAAGGGGGACTCGATCTTCAGCTCCGAAAGCGCCCTCATCCCCGGCCGGTAGTCATCGGTATCGTCGGCGTTGGTTCCGTCCAGGACGTGCTCTATGCCGAGCTCCCTGGCCGCCCCCAATATGATCCTGAAGATCTCCCTCTTACAGTGGTAGCATCTGTCGGTTAGATTTTTCCTGATGTGGTCCATTTCAAAAGGATTGAAGTCTATGACGTAGTGGGGGACGCCGATCCTCTCGGCCTCGCGGATCGCGGCTTCGATCTCGAAATCGTGTATGAGGGGGCTTTTTATCGAGAGGGCGAATGTACCCTCAGGAAGGGCACTCTTTGCGATGTTGACCAGAAGGGTCGAATCGACCCCACCGGAGTGGGCGATAAGGACCCGATTTAGTGACTTAATACAGTCGGTCAGGGCCTTTGGGCCGGTATTTGCGTCGAAACAATCTTTTTTCATAATCTTACGGAGTAGCTATTAAAACATTATATCAAATTAATACGAATCTTGTAAAAAAAAAGATGGTCAATTTTGAAACCGTATGATATAAATATCAACCAGTACTAAAACTGTATTTGGGAGGAAGCTTTAGGGGAAGAAGGAGAAAAAACTATGAGAATAAGATCGAGTTTAAAGCCGCGCAGGCGATTCATCTTGATGATGACATTTTTTATTGTCGCTGTTTTTTTTGCGTGTGAGGGTGAGCCTCCTGCAAATGCGACGGTTATACCTAAAAAGGGAGCGATAGCCCCAGATTTTACCCTGGTGACGCTTGACGGTAAGAACGTTACCCTGTCGGATTACAGGGGAAAGGTCGTTTTCCTGAATTTCTGGGCCACATGGTGTAAGCCGTGCACGAGTGAGATGCCGGCGATGGAAAATCTCCACAAGGCTATGAAAAACCAAGATTTTGCGATGTTGGCCGTCAGCATAGACATGAAGTCGACATATCAAGTGAAAAGCTTTGTTAATAGGGGAGGGTACAGCTTTCCCGTCATGCACGACGTCAGCAAGGACGTTGCGAAGAGCTACTTTATTGATGGCATTCCCACGACCTTCATCATAGATAAGAAAGGCGTTATAGAGGCCCGTCTGGTCGGCGGAAGGGCGTGGGATTCCTACGAGGTTGTGGAATACTTTAAAAAAATATCGAAGTGATCCTTTAAAAGGGAACCAAAGTGTTTTAGGGCGGTTCGAATCGACGCATATTGTCGGTCTGTATCGAAATAATGAGGGGTGCCAGCGGCGGGGGTTATCATCGGAGATTCCGGCAGAAGTTTCTTGTCGACTGCCGGGGGACGGCTGCTTATTTACAATGTATCTAAATACGAGTAATAACGCCCCCTTAAAGCAGGGGAAAAGTTCAAAGGGTCATTTCATTTAGCTCTCGGATGGATTTTACAGAATTTTTTATGCAGATAATGAAAACGAAGACCGTGTCCGTCGTCTTCGTTTTTATCTTCTTTGCCTCCTCCGCCGAATATTTCTTTCCCCCGTTCCCGGGAGATACCATCCTTCTTTTCGGCGCCTTCCTTGTGGGAAGAAATTTTCTCCCCCTCCACTGGGTGTTTATCAGCGCAACCCTCGGGAGCTTCGCCGGCTCAATGGCCCTTTACGCCTTTGGGGCGACGAAGGGGAGGAAGTATTTCCTCAAGAAAAACTTCAAGTTTTTCTCCGCATCGAGGGTACAGGCCCTCGAAAACGCCTTCAGACGCAAGTGGGGCGGGGCGATAATCGTCCTGAATCGCTTCACGCCGGGATTTCGCTCCTTCTTCTTCGTGGCGGCCGGAATAGCCAAGATGCCGGCGATAAAGGTCGCCGTCTACAGCCTGACGAGCGTGATTGTCTGGAACTGCGGAATCATGTTCATCGGCTATCGGGCGGGACTCAAGTGGGAGGAGCTTAAATACTACCTCGAAGTCTACTCGTATACGATCTTTACGATTCTATCCATTATTACCGCTCTTTACATCATCTTCTTGTTTGTCAAGAAGGTAATCAAGAGGAGGAAAAGAAGTTCGGGGAAAGAATAATTTTTTAAGGAAACAGGATATGGAGTTCAAAAAGATTGTAAAGGATGCCGAATTCTATGATCCCTTCAACGAGTTCAAGCTGACCAAGAGGCCGACCGAGATCCGCACCGATCCCCTCTTTGGAAGGAGCATAAGGATCATATATTTTCCTGTGACGCTGCCCCCGCCGCCCGACCAGAGGCCTATAGCCGATGCCACGAAGCCCTTCTGTCCCTTCTGCAGGCCGGCGGTCTTTGAAAAGACGCCCAGGTTCGTCGAGGAGCTGGTCCCAGAAGGGAGGATAGAGGTCGGAAGCTCGGTTCTCTTCCCAAACGCCTTTCCTTACGACGCCTTCAGCGTAGTGGGGGTAGTGGGCGAGGAGCACTTCGTTCCGATGGACTCCTTCACTCCCGAACTTTTTTCGGACGCATTTTCGGCCGCCTGTAATTTCATGGAAAGGGTCTACAAAAAATACCCGGAATATCGCCACCACTCGATCAACATGAACTACATGCCCACGGCCGGGGGGAGCATAATCCACCCCCACATACAGATAATTGCAGGGGACATACCCACCAACTACCAGCGGGAGCTTTCCGAGAGGGCGACGGGCTACACAAAAAGGCACAACAGGAACTATTTCGAGGACTTGGTAAGGGAAGAGGAGAGGCTCGGCGAGAGGTTCATTGCGAGGGACGAGGGAATCGTGTTTCTCGCCTCCTTCGCCCCTATGGGAATCACGGAGTTTCTCGCAATCTTCGAGGGAGGCGAGGATATGATGGCGGTTAGAGGAAAAGTCAGGGAGAAGTTTGCGGCGATGGGATCAGGCATCGTGTCCGTTTTAAAATACCTTCATTCGCTGAACTTCGCGAGCTTCAATATGTCGATCTATTTTGCGGAGCCGGGAAATCCCGGCTACCCGACCCACCTCAGGATCGTCCCGAGGACCCAGCTCCCCCCAATGGGCGCCAGCGACGTGAACTACTTCGAGATGCTCCACCACGAGGTGCTGACCATTATAAAGCCGGAGGAAGCGGCCGAGGGGGCAAGGGCGGTGTTCGGGGCTTAGGGCTTTTGATTTTTGTCGAGCGCCGAGATCCGCCCGCATTTGGTCGTTTTATAGATAAGCCGATCTTTATAAGTAAGAGAAAAGGATGGAATATCAGGAAATAGTAAAACATATCGCCCCGTGCGGGCTCAACTGCAGGAAATGCCTGGCGCACGTGGAGGGCGACATCAGGCGCCTGAGCATTTCGCTTGCGGACTCTCTGGGGCCGAATTTCGGCGAGTATGTCGGGCGATTGTCGGCGTTTACGCCCGCCCTCAAGAACTATGACGCGTTTCGGGAGCTCCTGGAATATTTTGCAAAAGGCTCGTGCCGCTCATGTCGGGAGGACGATTGCGCCTTTTTCGCGTGTCCGGTAAAGGACTGCGTAAGAGAAAAGGGGGTCGATTTTTGTTTCCAGTGCGACCGGTTCCCCTGCGAAGACCCGGGCCTCTCGGAGAGGCTCACGAAAAGAT